>DATMBC010000026.1 GCA_035559435.1 bacterium | reverse complement strand
CCGCCCCGACGCGCCACGCCACCCGGCGCCGGGCTTGCGCCCGCGCGCGCCAGCCACACGATCACTGCAACGAAAAGCAGATACACCGCCGGCAGATCCAGATGCGGCGTGGTCGAAACAGGAATCGCCTTGTTGATGAATCCCAAAAGCGACGGCGCCGCCCAGATGTAGATGATCCGTCCCGCCTCCAGCACGATCACCAGCAGGACGGCATTCGCCCAACGACGCACCGGCGCGGTCAACGTCATCGCGACGATTCCGCATAGGCCCAAAAGCAACAGGTCCATCGCGCTCGCCGAAGGGCCGAGCGCCAGCGGGATCGTCATCACTTGCGTTATGATTGCAGAATACCCCAGCGACAGATCGGTCAGCCAGCGGTAGGGGACAGGCAGCTGGAAGAAGACCGTCCACCACAGGCCATACAGTATTCCCGTGTAGACCAGCGGCCGGAATCGCCCGCGCTGCGCCGGCTCTCCGAAACGATCGAACGCGCCGATGGCCAGCGTGAGCAGCGCGATGCGCAGCGTCGGATGCACCGCCGCCACCACGCCGGCAAAAACGACCCAGCTTCCCCAGCGGAGAAGCCAGTTGATCCAGCGTGTCCAGGACGGCACCGGCGGGAATGCCCGCCAGCAGAATCCGATTAAGACCGCCGACACCAGCGCGTAGATCGGATCGCGGAAGTCGCCTAATGCGCGCGTCAAAGCGGCGAGCGCCGCCAGGAAAAAGAATGCCATGAAGTGGGCCTGAGCGCGCCGGGCGGCCAGCGTGTCACGCTGGGACCCGAACGCCGGTTACAGAATATGCCGCCTCCGCGGCGGACAAAAGCGAAATCCGCGGCGCCATGTTGCCGTCCACCGCGGCCGCCAGCGATGCCTCGGAGAATTAGTAGATGTTTATGTGTCTAAGCGTACATGGCGGGATCGGCGAAAGGGGACTTGGCCACCCTGTGTCGCTTCACACCGTCTCCGCGCATGGTGTGCTCTTGCTGTACAGGTCGTGAATTCAGGCACGACTTCGCGTCCCGACGACAATCCAACCATCGCGAAATGTGAGGAGCATGGGCAATCGCCCGCGATCAAGCCCACGGCCGTCGTCGCTATGGCCGACGCCGACTCGCGTCTGACCTTGCGGCGTTGTCCCACCCGCTTGTTCGCCCCGACCTGCCGCGGCGCCGCCACGTTTGACTGCGGCATAACTTGTCCGGGTCTGGCCGCCGACTAAAGCCAGTCCTCGCGCCACGGCGTGACCGTCTGCGGGGGCTCACCAGCCTGCAAAGGCACGATAAACTGCGACGCGGCGGGTGCATCCCG
>DATMBC010000025.1 GCA_035559435.1 bacterium | reverse complement strand
GATCTGCAGCGAATCCTCGTCGACCCGCCGCTTCAGCAGCGAGTCGCGGAACGCCGCGGTGTACTCGCGGCGCACGACGAAGGACATAATGATCCATAACAGCGCCAGCCCCATCATCAGCCAGGAGAGCGAGGTGTAATGCAGCCCCAGGACCGACGTGAACAACAGCACGATCAGCGCGGCGATCCCCTTGGAGAAACGGTCGGTGAACACGTCGATAAAAGTCTTCGTGCGATTCTTCACCGCGATCGGCACCGGCAGGTACAGCAGCTCGAGGGCGGCCTTGTGCGTGGTGTAACGGAAGGAACCGTCGGCGATCTTGACCAGCAAGCCGGTGGTCAGCATCGGCGCCAGAACGAACAGGCCCGATCCGAGGAAGGTCGCCAGCGGCAGAATCAGCATGGTCGCCGCGACACCGAAGCGCCTGAGCAAACGCCCGGTGAACAGGAACTGCGTGACAAACGCCGCCCAGCCCAGATAGGTGAAGAACTTTCCGAAAAAGGCCGTCTTCTCGTCCTTGGTCGGGATGTTCTCCTCCACCACAAACGAGAACTGGTTGTCGACGACCGTGGAGATGACAATGCTGACGGAGATGACCGCCATGATCAACTTGAGGTAGCGCGACTCCCAGATGAGCCGGAAACTGCCGGCGGTCTTTTCGGCGCGCGCGGTCTTGTAACGTCTGTTGCGCGCCGCCTCGAGGATTGTCTCGCGCCGCGCCCGCCAGATCAACCAGGTCAGCGCCGCGCACACCAGAAGCAGCCCGCAGCACAGAAGCATCAGATTCTCAGTGCCGACAATCGGCGCGGCGTACTGCGTGATGTAGCCGCCGACAATCCCACCGGCGGTGGCGCCGACACCGAGAATGGCGAAGATGCGCTTGGCCTGGCGCGGATCGTAGAGGTAGTTCGCAAACGCCCAGAACTGCGCGGTCGAGAGGATGCCATACACCGCGACCCACACATACAGCACGTAGGTCAACGGCTCCCAATCCAGCGACAGGAGGGCGCGGAAAACCAGCAGATTGACAATGACGGCAAACTGCGTGGCGATGACCGCGCGGTGAATGAGCGTGTTGCGCGACATCCGCTGGTACAACGTCGCCACCAGCCCCGAGATCGCGGCGATCATCATGTAAACATAGGGCAGGGATGCCGCGCCGAAGTTCTGCAGAAACAGCGCCTGGCGCACCGACTTGACGATCGTCAGCACGGTAATGACAATCAGGATCGAGACGAACATCGCCAGCGTGACGGCGCGTTCCCCTTCCCGAATGTCGACCAGTTGTTTTAGCCAGCGGGTCATTCGTGACGTCGTCGGTCGGCCGGGCGCCCGTGCGCCGGCCCGTCTTCCAAAGGATACGGCAAAGTTAGGGCACGGTTCCCCCGGATACAAGTGGCGCGCGCGTCCGGGACGCAATTGATTACCCGCATGTCCCGCATTGGCGCTTTCACCGGCCCCGCGTGCCCGCCACGGGCGCCACGGGCTCTGCGCTGGCTGATGCCGCTGGCGCTTTTTTTCACACAGGCCGCGCCATCCGTGCACGCCGGCGACGGCCCGATTCGCTCATGGTCCGACGGCGAGAAGGCGGGCATCTGGGTCGGGTCACTCGGACTCAGCATCGGCGCGCAATTGGTCCCGGCGAAGCAGTCCGATCCCGCGCGTTACCGTGGCTACCGGGCCAACGCCCTGGATCGCTGGTGGCGGTCGCGCACCCATGGAACCGAAGGGTATCAATCAAACTTCCTCGACAACGCCTGGGGATCGCTGGCCGCGCCGGTGGGCGGGGCGTTGCTCATGGCCGCCATCGACATCGATCGACGCGAGTTTTCACGCGATCTCCCGTTCTTCATCGCCGGCGCGATGGCCACCGGCGCGCTCACCGATCTGGCCAAACGGGTCGTCGACCGTCCGCGCCCCTATTGCCAGGCTGGAGGCGTCTTGCCGCCGGGCCATCTACCCACCGACGGTCGTCACACCGAGTCGTTCTTCTCCGGACATTCCTCGCAGGCATTCTTTGCGGCGTCGTTCGTGAACAACCGACTGCGACGTCACATGCGACAGGAATGGCGACGCGAGGAGTATCGTTCCTGGCGCTGGACCGCGCCGTTTCTGACCTACGGATGGGCAACGGTCGTCGGCTGGAGCCGGATGCATGCCGACAAGCATTACTTCACCGACGTGTGCGCCGGAGCGCTGGTCGGCTATGCGCTGGGGGAGTTGTTTTACCGGCTTTGCTATGAGCCGGCACAGACCGCGGCGCCAGGGAACGGGACGACCGCGGAGTTGTTCAAGTTGAAGTGGGTGTTCTGACCGACGACAAAATCCCGTGATCACAAAAATGTCTCCAGCCGCGTTCGCTTTCGGAGTTGTCCTCTTGGCGCTGGGAGTGACAGCGCCGGCGATCGCCGCGATTCCATCGGTGCGACTCGTCCCCGCATTGCCGCATATTCAATTCGAGCGTCCGCTCTGTCTGGCCGCGCCCGATGACGGCACCGGTCGGCTGTTTGTGGTCGAACAGGGTGGGAAGATCCACGTCGTCGCCAACGACACCGCCGCCGTCCGCAGCCAGATCTTCCTCGATCTTGGCGCCAGGGTGCGCACGACGCACAACGAGGAAGGATTGCTTGCCATGGCCCTGCACCCGCAATTTGCGCGCAATGGCCAGTTCTTCGTGTACTACTCCGCCTCCAATCCCCGGCGGACGGTGCTGTCGCGATTTACGGTGTCCGCCGCCGACTCCAACCGCGCCGACCCGAAATCGGAAATCGTTATCCTCGAGGTCGCGCAACCGTACGGCAACCACAACGGCGGCATGATCCTCTTCGGCCCGGAGGGGTACTTGTATCTCAGTCTCGGCGACGGCGGCTCGGCCGGCGATCCGCATGGCAACGGCCAGAATCTGAGCACGTTGCTGGGGAAAATCATCCGCATCGATATCAATCACCGCGACGGCGCTCTGGCCTACGCCATCCCCGCCGACAATCCCTTCGTCGGCCGCGCGGGGGCGCGTCCGGAGATCTGGGCCTATGGCCTGCGCAATGTCTGGCGCATGAGTTTCGACCGCGCCAACGGCATGCTGTGGGCCGGCGATGTCGGCCAGAACAAGTGGGAGGAAATCGACATCATTGAACGCGGCGGCAACTATGGTTGGAACCTCCGCGAGGGCTTCCATCCCTACGGTCGCGCCGCCTCTGCCGAAATGCTGCTCGATCCCGTTTACGAGTATGGCCGCGATGATGGCGCCTCGGTCACCGGCGGGTATGTCTATCGCGGACGTCGTTTCCCGGAGCTCGCCGGTATCTACCTCTTCGCCGATTACGTCACCGGCACCATTTGGGGACTGCGCTTCGATGAGGAGGGCGTCTCCGAACACGCCGTCATGCTCAAACAACCAAGCAACATCTCCTCCTTCGGCGAGACGGCCGATGGCGAACTGCTGGTAACGAGTTTCGATGGCCGTATCTACCGCCTGCAGATCGACCATTAGTGAACCAGGTCACAGGCACGGATCCCGTTTCTCCGCCCTCTGGCCGGCTGTTTTCCAACCTGTGCACGCCGATAACTGTATGTGGAATGGGCAAATCGCTTTTTCGCGCTGCGATCGCCCAATGGGTGGTCTCCACCGCACCCGCGGTGCCACAAAGCATCAAGGGTTGACAACCGATTATGGGACAGTATCTTGAAGGTGCGACGGGTCCTGCAAATCACTCGGAAATCCACGAACAATTCGGACACCAGGGTTAGTGAATGTTGAAGTCGACTCGACTGTCTCTGCCTGCGCGCCTGGCCATTCTGGTCGCGGCGGTTGTCTTTGGCGCCGCCGCCCCACAATCGGGATTGGACGTTACCACTGCCGATCAGGTCAAGACCGCTCCGGTGACCACGCTTCCGGAGCCGACCGGGTCGCTGACATTGGACGAATTACGCGCCTACGTCGACTCGGCCTACTCGCTGACCCGTGGCCAGCCCGCGAATCCCGGCAGCGACGATGCCCTTGAAATCATCTATGGCACTGATGATCGGCATGACCTTTACACCGTCACCGATCCACAGCAGTTGTTCGTCGCGCAGGCGACCTGTCTGGTCGTCAGCGAAAGCGAGTTGATCGACAATGGCAACGGCACCTACACGCTGCTGACCGACCCGTGGGTGGGGACATCCCAGGGCGCGCTCTGTTTCGATGAACCCTTCCGCGGGCAGTTGACCGCGGGATTCTGCTCGGGATTCCTGGTCGGGCCGGACCTTCTGGCCACCGCCGGGCACTGCATCACCAACGGCGGCAGTTGCGGCAGCAGCGCGTTTGTCTTCGGGTTTGCGCAGATCGACGGGTCAACGCCGCCGCTGACGACGATCCCTGCCGCGAATGTCTACTTCTGCAATGGCATCGTCAATCGCCAGTACACCGCCGAATTCGATCACACAATCCTTCGCTTGGACCGTCCGGTGGTCAATCGCGAACCTCTGCCCATTCGTCGCAGCGGATCGGTCGCCAACGGCGATCCGATTTTCGTGGTTGGGCATCCGGTGGCCCTGCCAATGAAGGTCGCCAACAACGCCGAGGTGAAGAACGCGAACGGCACCATCGGTTGGTTTCAGGCCAACACCGACACCTATGGCGGCAACTCCGGCTCGCCGGTCTTCGGCGTCAACTCCGGCGTGATCGAGGGCATCCTCGTGCGCGGCGCGCCGGATTTTGTCAATGATGGCTGTGTGCACTCCAACATTGTCCCCAACACCGGCAATCCCGGCAGCGGACTGGACTTTGAAGAGATCAGCAAGCCCTTCGCGTTTCAGGCGTATGTGCCGGAGTTAATCTCGTCGCGCGGAAGCGTGACGTTGGGCCGCGCGCTGTACAAGTGCGACACCCTGGTGACGCTGGAACTGCGTGACGATGATCTGCGCGGTCTCCTGACCGCCGCGGTCGCGGTTCACACCGGCGCCGGCGACAGCGAGACGGTCATCCTGAACGAGACCGGCGAATCCTCCGGGATCTTCCAAGGCGTCGTGGCCACGCAGGGCGGGAGTCCATCACCAGGCAATGGCTTGGTGGATGCGACTGATGGCGACAGTTTGCTGGCGGTGTATGCCGATGCCGACAACGGCGCCGGTGTTCCGGCCGCCGACACCGCGTTGGCACGGATCGACTGCGTCGGACCGATTGTCTCGAATGTCAACACACCGGTCGTCCTCGGCTCCTATGCCGCGATCGCCTTCGACACCGATGAGCCGGCCTCTTCGAACATCCGCTACGGGCTGGTGTGCGTCAATCGGCCCGGCGCCGCGTCGGGCGCGGTGACCACCTCGCATCTGGTTGGCGTCGGCGGGCTGGTACCGTTGACCACGTACTACTTCACTGTTACTGCCATCGATGCCGCTGGCAATCCGGCCACCGCCGACAATGGCGGAGCCTGCTTCTCCTTCACGACCACCGACCAGGCCGACTACTTCACCGAGCAGTTCACCACCGGCGACAACGACCTGGACTTCCGTGCGTTGACCTTCACGCCGGATGGGTCGAGTGATTTCTATGCCTTGTGTGTTGAACCGGCGGCGTCCTTCCCCACCAACCCCGCCACCGGCACGTTGGTGTCGCTGGCGGATGATGGTTCCGCGCAAGTCGTTCTCGGCAGCGGCGCGTCGTTTCCGTTCTACGGCACGAACTATACGTCGTTCTACATCAACGCCAACGGCAATCTGACCTTCGGCGCGTCGAGCAGCGTCTTCGATGAGACACTCACAGCGCACTTTGGTCTGCCGCGAATCTCCCTGCTGTTCGACGATCTGAATCCGGCGCAGGGCATCGGCGCCATTCGCCGCCAGCAGTTCGCCAACCGGATGGTGGTCACTTTCCAGAATGTTCCGGAATACAACGGCGCCAACTTCAACAGCGCGCAAGCCGAGCTGTATTTTGACGGACGCATCGTCATCACGTATCTCGGCATCGACGCCACCGACGGCCTCGCGGGACTGTCGCGCGGCACCGGTGTGCCGTTGGACTTCATCGAGTCCGACCTGTCCGCCTATAGCGGCTGCGCCTGCCCGGATGTCGACGGCGACGGGGTCTGCGATATCGATGACAACTGCGTGCTGACGCCCAATCCCTTGCAGGAGGATCTTGACGCCGACGCTGTCGGCGATGCCTGCGACAACTGTCCGGCCGCCGCCAATCCCGCGCAGTCCGATCTGGACGGCGACACCGTCGGTGATGCCTGTGACAATTGCCCGGCGCTGGTCAATCCCGCCCAGGAGGAAGGCGACGACGACGGTGTCGGCGATCTGTGCGACAACTGCCCGCTTGTGTCCAATCCCACGCAGTCGGATGTCGACGCCGATTCGGTGGGGGATGCCTGCGACAACTGCCCCGCCATCGCCAACAAGTCGCAGGCCGACACCGATGGCGACAAGGTGGCCGACGCCTGCGACAATTGCCCGTACTTCGTCAATCCCGACCAAGTCGGGTGCCTGCACCAGGGCGACCCGGTCGCTGACAGCGTGCTTAATGTTTTCGATGTCGTGGCCACAGTCGAAGTGGCATTCCGGGGGGGAGCTCCCATCCTCGATGTGGAATGCCCCCATGCGCCCGCCGGGCGCACGGACACCAACTGCGACGGCATCACGAACATCATGGATGTCATCAATGTGATCGATGCGGCCTTCCGTGGCAGCGCACCCACGACCTGCAATCCCTGCGCGTGCAGCGCATACCCGACCGGCTGCCCATAGACGTCGCCGACGCGCTGAGAATGAAGACGGGCCGGTCGATTGACCGGCCCGTTTCCATTGGCTTTATCGACGATTCGGCTCAGCACTTCCAGCGGCGCGAAAGATGCGGGGCCCCCGCGCCGTCTTCCGGCGTGGCGAAATCCTCTAGTCGTACCGGCAGCCGCTTGGCGCCCCAGTCGCCCGGGCGCGCCTCGAACAGGCCGGCGATCACAGTTCCGCACCGTCCGCATGCCCCGCGCTCATCCAGCCGCCAATCGGTCAACACATACCAGTCGCGCCCGATCAGTTTCTCGCCGCACGATGGACAGTAGGTGGATTCACCCTCTTCGTCGTGAATGTTGCCGGTGTAGGCATAGCGCACGCCGTTCTGCCGGGCGATCCGGCGGGCGCGCGACAACGTTGCGGCCGGTGTGCGCGGACGGTCGGTCATCTTCCAGTCGGGATGGAACGCGGTGAAATGCATCGGCACGTCGGGGCCGAGGTTGTTGACCACCCAGCGGGTCATTGCGTCAATTTCGGGGTCGGTATCGTTGAGGCCGGGAATCAGCAGCGTGGTCAACTCGAACCAGACCGAGGTCTCCCGCTTGAGGTAGACCAGCGTGTCCAGCACCGGCGCGAGGTGCCCGCCGCAGACGTTGCGATAAAACTCCTCGGTGAATCCCTTGAGATCGACGTTGGCCGCGTCCATGTACTGGTAGAACTCACGGCGCGGCTCGGGGGTGATGTAGCCGGCGGTCACCGCCACGGCCTTGATGCCCGCTTCACGGCAGGCGGCGGCCACATCGATCGCGTATTCCAGGAAGATCACCGGATCGTTATAGGTGAAGGCCACGCTGCGGCATCCCAGTGCCGCCGCCGCACGGGCGATCGTCTCCGGCGAGGCCTGATCGGCCAGCGTGTCGGTCTCGCGCGACTTGCTGATGTCCCAGTTCTGGCAGAACAGGCAGGTCAGGTTGCAGCCGGCGGTGCCAAATGACAGCACCGGCGTGCCCGGCAGGAAATGGTGCAGCGGCTTTTTCTCGATCGGATCGACGCAGAACCCGCTGGAGCGGCCATAGGTGGTCAGCACCACTTGGTCGTCCTGGCGCATGCGCACGAAACACAGCCCGCGCTGCCCCTCGTTCATCCGGCAGAACCGGGGGCACAGGTCGCACTGGAGACGTCCGTCATCCAGACGGTGCCAATAGCGGGTCGGCACTACGCCGCTGGTCATTGCTGAAGTCATAGCCCATCAATTATACGGCGCTGGCGGGCTTTCGTAGGGGGGGACATCATGCGGTTGGGCCGTCCGATCCCAGACTTTGACAATCTCGGCCGCCACCGACTTGAACGCCGGCGTCTTCGAGGCCGGGTCCAGACGCCGCGGAACCAGAACGTTGGCCTCGGGGTAGTACATGGCAATCGTGCCGGGGGCGATGTCGATCAACGCCACCTGCGCCCGCATCTGTCCGGCGTCCGTCCGCACCGTCACCACTTCGCCTTCGGAGAGCAGGTATTGACGCGCGTCCTCCGGCGAGATCATCACCACATCCCGCCGGCGATTGCCGCGGTAGAGATCCTCCTCCTCGTACACGACGGTGTTGAACTGCCCTTCCGAGCGGATGGTCGTCAGCCGCAATGTGCCCGGACCGGGCGGCGCCGGCGGCAATGGGGTCACATGGAAACGGGCCCGGCGATCGGCGGTGGCGAAATCGGGGACATGAAACGACCGTCCGGGAATGGCGAACTCGGCCTTGGTGGTGTCGATCTCTTTGAGCGCCTCCAGCCCCGGCACAATCCGCGCCATTTCGCGGCGCAGATGGCGGTGCGAGCGCAGCGAACGCCAGTCAAACCGTCCTGGCGGGAGGATCCGCTCGGCCAGAGCGGCAATAATCTCGACTTCCGATTTCATCTCCCCCGCCACCGCCGGCAAGCCGCCTTCGGAGAGACGGACATAACTGAACATGGACTCCTGCGTGGTTGCCTGGAATTCCTCATCCCGCGCCAGCGCCGGCAGGATGATCGCCGTCCGCCCGCGTCCGTGGATGTGCCCCTCGTTCAGTTTCGTCGTCAACGAGACAGTTAGATCGATGCGGCGCAAGGCCTCCGCCGCCCACGTTCGGTCGGGATTGGAGGCGAAGAGATTGCCGCCCAAAAACACCGCCGCGCGGATATGCCCTTCGGCGGCCGCTACCATCGACGCGTAGGTGTCCTGCCCCGGCTCCGGCGGGATTGTGATGCCGTAGGCCCGCTCCAGCCGCTCGGCAAAGGCGCGTTTGAGTCCCGGGGTGGCTCCGCAGGTGCCGACACCCTGCACATTCGAATGCCCGCGAATCGGCAGAAGCCCGCAGCCGGGTTTGCCCACCCACCCGCGCGCCAGCGCCAGATTCGCCAGCGCGAGGATGTTGTCCACCCCATGCGCGTGATGCGTCAGTCCCATCGCCCAGAGGAAGATCCCCCGCCGTGCCCGGAGAATGGCGGCGACCGCCTCCTCCACTTGTCCGCGCGACAGCCCGCAGGCCGACAACAGTTGATCCCAACGCGCGCCTCGCAGATCGGCCTCGACATCCGGCCAGCCGTCGGTGTGCGCAGCGATGAAGTCGCGATCGATGCCGTCGTGCTCGAGCGCCCCCTTCAACAGCGCCATGAACAGGGCGACATCGCCGCCGGCGCTCGGTTGCAGGTAGATGTCGCTGATCTTCGACCCGAACAGCATGCTGCGCCAGTCCGAAGGCGCCCGGAAACGCACCAGCCCCAGTTCCCGGATCGGATTGACGACAATCACGGTGCCGCCGCGACGGCGCAGTTGGATCAGTTGCGTGATCAGTCGCGGGTGATTGCTGGCGGGATTGGCGCCTGCCACCAACGCCAGATCGGCCCGGCCCAGATCGTCGAGCGTGATCGTGCCGGTGCCGGTGCCGAGCACCAGTCCCAGCGCCACGCTCGAGGCCGCATGGCAATAGAACGAGCAATTGTGGATGTTGGAACTGCCGAAGGCGCGCGCGACCAGTTGGAAGAGAAAGGCCGCTTCGTTGCTCGAACGACCGGAGGAATAGAAAAACGTTTCAGACGGCGGCGCATGGGCAATGGCGTTCCCCGCCAGATCCAGCGCCTCATCCCAACCGATGCGCCGGAAATGCCGGTCCTCCGGACCGGCGATCACCGGAAAGGCCAGTCGCCCCAGCCGCTCCAGCTCCGCCGAGGTCAATTGCCTGAGATGATCGATCGAGGAACGGGCGAAGAACTCCTCGCTGATGCCGCGCTGCATGTCTCCCGCCTGCGCCTGCACCGACTTCTTGCAGACTTCGGGGAAATGCCCGGCCTCGTTGACCATCCCGCCGGCCTGCCCCCCCATGCCGAGGGCGCAGGTCTTGCAGGCGTTGCGCGTCCGCAGCCGGCGGTAGAGTTTGAGCAGGCCACCGGCCTGACGTCCCTTCTTCCAAACGTAAACGAGGGCAGGCACTCCGCCCGCGGCGGTGACACGGGGCTTGGCCACGGAAATAAGAACCGTATTTGTCGTATTTCATGCAAGCCCCACGCCGCCTTAGCGCTATTGTTTCCGGAGGGCTTTTCTCGGTATTTTCCCGGTGTGGATAACGACCCGAACATCCTCGTGGTCAACGAGATATATCTGAGTCTGCAGGGGGAATCCTCCTGGGCCGGCCTGCCCTGTGTCTTTGTGCGGCTGACCGGCTGCAACCTGCGCTGCACTTACTGCGATTCCGAGTTTGCCTTCTACGACGGCGACCGACGCCCCATCGACGCGGTCGTCGACCAGGTGCTGGCGTTCAAGACCCCGTTAGTGGAGATCACCGGCGGCGAACCGTTGCTGCAGCGCGGCTGCGCGGTCCTCGCGCAACGTCTGCTCGATGCCGGAATGACCGTGCTGGTCGAGACCTCCGGCGCAATGCCGATCGACGTGCTCCCCGCCGGCGCCATCCGCATCATGGACCTGAAGTGTCCCTCCTCCGGGGAGTGCGACAAGAACGACTGGCGCAACATCGAGCATCTGACGCCGCGCGATGAAGTCAAGTTCGTGATCGGCGACCGCGCCGACTACGAATGGGCGCGTGATGTAATGGCCCGGCACCAACTGCCGCGGCACTGCGCGGTGCTCATCTCGACGGTCTTCGGCAAGGTTGCGCCGGCGGCGGTCAGCGCCTGGATGTTGGAGGATCATCTGGAAGCGCGCTTTCAACTGCAGATGCACAAATACATCTGGGATCCGGCGATGCGGGGAGTCTGACGATGGCCTCTCCCGCCGTGGTCCTGTTGTCGGGCGGCCTCGACTCGGCCGTGGCGCTGGCGGTCTGCCGGCGCGACGGGTTTGTTCCGTATGCGCTCACCATCGACTACGGCCAGCGGCACCGTGAGGAACTCGACTGTGCCCGCCGCCTGGCCGCGCAAGCGGCGGTCGCACGCCACATCGTCCTGACCGTCGACTTGACCCAGTGGGGCGGCTCGGCCTTGACATCCGCCCTGCCGGTGCCGGAACGGCGCGATCCCGCGGCGATGGGCCACGACATTCCGACGACCTATGTCCCAGCGCGCAACACGATCTTTCTGTCGCTGGCGATGGGCTGGGCGGAAAGTCTGAACACCGGGGATATCTTCATTGGCGCGCATGCGCTCGATTATTCCGGCTATCCCGACTGCCGTCCCGAGTATTTTGAGGCGTTCGCGCGCCTGGCCGATTTGGCCACCCGGACCGGCGTTGAGGGGGCGCGCTGGCGGATTCACACCCCGCTGCTGCACATGACCAAGACCGAGATCATCCGTCTGGGCCGCTCGCTGGCGGTGCCGTTTGAGCACACGCTGAGTTGTTATCAGCCGCGCCACGACGGCGCGGCGTTGGTCGCCTGCGGTGTCTGCGATTCCTGCCAGATTCGCCGCCGCGCCTTCGCCGCGGCCGGACTGGCCGATCCGCTCCGTTATGCGACGGAGGAGGCGCGATGATTCTCGAATGCGTGCTGACCTTCGAGGCGGCGCATCGCAACGCCTCGCCGCGCGCCGATGAGCGTACCGCGCGTCTTCACGGCCACTCGTATGAAGTGACCGTTGCCGTCGCCGGCCCGCTGGACCCGGCACTGGGCTGGGTGATGGACTACGCCGAGATCAAGGAACGCGCCAAGTCGGTGATCGACCGTCTGGACCACCGGGTGCTCAACGAGGTCGAGGGCATGAACGAGGCCACGCTCGCCGATGTCACCCACTGGATGACCGAGCGGTTGCGCCCGCAGTTGCCGTCGTTGCATGAGTGCCGCGCGACGATCCTCGGGGAACGCGACTGGCGACCGGTGGTGGCGCGGCTGGGCGACGGATACGAGCGATTGCGCTTCGGATTTGCCGCGGCGCACTATCTCCCGGCGTTGCCAGAGACGCACAAATGCCGCCGTGTGCACGGGCACAGTTTTCGCGCCGCGGTGACCGCCGCCGACGCCAGCCCGCTGGCGGGGCCGCTGGGGGACATCTACCGGCAGCTCGACCACCGCCTGCTCAATGATCTTCCCGGACTGACCAACCCCACCTCGGAGATGCTCGCGCACTGGCTGGATGATGCGCTCGCCGCGCGCCGCGTCCGTTATCATGAAATCCGTGTGGCGGAGACCTGCACCGCCTCGTGCCGTCTGATCAAATCGTAAGCGAGGAATCCCATGCCCACCCGCAAGCCATCGAGTGCCGCCCTCACGCACCTGGGGGGCGGCCCCGCCAAGCCGGTCCGCCGCCTCGAGGCCTTCCCCAACAAATACCCCGGCCGCGACACGGTCATCACCTTTCACTGCGAGGAATTCACCTGCCTCTGCCCGATCACCGGCCAGCCCGATTTCGCCGCGCTGGAGATTTCCTACATCCCGGACAAACTGGTGCTGGAGAGCAAGTCGCTGAAACTGTACCTCTGGACCTACCGCGACGTCGGCATCTTCCATGAAGATGTCTGCAATGAACTGCTCGACGCGCTCCACAAATTCCTCAAACCACGCTGGATCCGTGTGAGCGGAGAGTTCAACGTCCGCGGCGGGATCGGGATCGACGTGGACGTGGAGCGGGGACGAAAACCGCGCCTGCAGTGAACCCCTCGCCCATCGAGGCGCAAAGAACCCGGATCGCTGACAGCAGCGATCCGGGTTCGACTTTCCGGAGATCCGATTATTCGGATGAATCAGCGACTGATGTGGCAAAGGCAATTAAGGTTTGTTGGATGACTCCAGCAGTACCTGCTGGCGGGAGGAGGCGGATAGTACCACGTCCCGCTCATGACCTTGTCCTCGTAGGGACAGTAGAAAGTGCATGGGCAATCCAACTCTGCGTATGCGACTTCGGTGACGGTAAGCGCGAATGAAAACGCGAACGCCGCCAGTGACAGACAAATCCACAGTCTCATGGATCTCACTCATCTCCTTGGACGTTTGCATCGGATATCTCCGGAAAGCAGAATCGCAGCAGGAGCGGCACTAGTTCTTCGTCTGTGCGTGGTCCAGTCCCGATGTGGCTCACGATCGAAGTGCTATCAAGCGCAAAGTACGTAGGATTGCTGATGATACGATGCCTGAGCAATAGCGACAATTCGGAGTCGACATACACAGGAAAGTCAACTCCCCTATCCTGCAGGGCATTCAGGAGACCGTCGCTGCTTTCTCCCTCGAGTATCAAAATGACCCGACACGGCGGAGAACCGAGCCGCGCGAGTGCGCTTCGCAATAATGAGGCGATACACACGGAAGGCCCGCCTTACCGCGTGATGCCGTCTCCGATCGCGGGGCAAAGAGCGCCCCGCAATCGGGAACGGCAGGTCAGACAGGAATGTCTGACCTCCTGTCCATCTCATTCCAACACGGTCGCGGCGCTCTATGACGCGACCGGCTTGGAGTCTTTGTTCTTAGGAGGACGGACATTCATGTCTGTCCATCGCCTCGTGAGGTGGGTCGGCTTTATGACCCGCCGAACGAGGCGATACGCGCGGCAGGCCCGCCTTACCGCGTGATGCCGTCCCCGATCGCGGGGCAAAGAGCGCCCCGCAATCGGCGACGGCAGGTCAGACAGGAATGTCTGACCTCCTGTCATAGTGTGTGGATGATTACTCCGACGGACGGATGCGGATCTTGTCGGTGGTGGCTTCGGGGAGCCGCGACATGTGTGACGCGCCGCCAAAAAGGGAGTCGATCAACTCCTCCTCGATGCGGGCGGTGGCATCATCGTCGGTTTCAGGCACGGTCATCGATTCGGCCTTTTCCGCGGCGGCGCCGTTGGCCTGCTGGACCTCGCCGATGGCGATGGTGATGTTGTCGTGCCCGCCCGCGGCGTTGGCGGCGTCGATCAATCCGGCAATCGCGCCTTCCGGGTCGCCGGGGAAGCGGCGGACAATCGCCTGCATCTCGTCGTCCTCGATCGCGCCGCAGAGACCATCGGAACACAGCAGGTACCAATCCCCCCTGGCGACCGGCATCACGGTGATGTCGACGGCGACCACCGGACGGGTCCCCAGCGCGCGGGTGATGATGTTGCGATCGGGAAAGGTGCGCGCCTGTTCGGCGGTGATTTCATTCTGCGCCAGCAGTTCCGCGACCAGCGAGTGATCAACGGTGATCGGCAGGAGTTTGCCCTCGCGGAAGAGGTAGGCGCGCGAGTCGCCGACATGGCAGATCACCGCATGCCCCGGCACAAACCGCGCCGCGACCAGCGTGGTCCCCATGCCGCGGGTCTGTTTCTGCGATTGCGCGGTCTGGAAGACACGGCGATTGGCCAGACGGATCGCCCATACCAGATCCTCGGCCTCGGGCGCCAATGACTTGGACGGCGGCAAAAGCGTGGGCGGACGGTTCAGGTGGCCCGACTGCATCAGGTAGGCCTCGACCGTCTCGACCGCCGCCTGCGAGGCGACTTCGCCGGCCGCGTGCCCGCCCATCCCGTCGCAGACGACAATCGCCTGGCGCTCCGGAATCAGCCGAAAACTGTCCTCGTTGATCCGGCGTACCCGGCCGATGTCGCTGTCGCCGTACAGTGCCAGTGTCGTCATAACTTCCGTCGTGTCCCGCCGCATCCTTCCGGGCCAAAATTCAATGCCCGCATGGAAAACTCCCCGCATAGATACCAAATCGGCATCCGGGAGGCAATCAATAGAACAACCCGCATCCCGTTATCAATCAAGCGATATCGCGGAGAGGCAACAGCCGCTCAGAGCGCGATTTGCAGGAGGATCCACGCCAAAAGCAGAATGCCCGCCCCGGTGAGCACCCAACCCCAAGGCGGGATCGGCCCATGGCGGCGCGGCTCGCGCAGGGGGATGAAATCGACCGGACCTTCGGGCATCGTCGGTTCCATGGCGGCTGGTTCCGGTGGTTCTGTCGGCAGCATGCTACAGCGGCTTTACCTTGAGGGTAATTTCCTTGGTCTTGCGGCTGGGCTTGATCCGTTCGCCGTTGGGCTTGCCGGCAACATACCCCTCGCGCGTTGCCCACCAATCATAGTCGCCGATCGGCACGCGCGTGGTGAGAATGCCGTCGGCATCGGTCGGACCGAAGCGGACGATCCGTCCCGTGTCCTTGTCCATGCCGAAAATCTCGGCGCCGGCGACACCGACCCGGCGGCTCTGCTTGACGACAAAGCGGACCCAGGCCATTTCCTCATCCCTGGCATGCGCCACCTGCTCCTCGCGGCGCGGCAGCTTGCGCAGATGCGCCACCACCTCGCCAGCCGCGGCGGGAATGATAAGGGTCGTGTCGGCATACCCCTCGCAGGAGAACTTCACTTCCGAGGGAAACCCGGCCAGCGTGACACCGCCCGGCGTGACGAGACGGTCATCGGGGTTGACGACGTAGCGGTCATCCTGCTTCACCCAGGCGATATGCGCGTTGAGATCGGTGAAGGGATTGTCGCGATCGACGGCCGTCAGCCAGACCACACGCTGCAGATCCGCCACCAACGGCTCAGGGGGGCCATCGCCGGAGGAGATGATGGCGACGTAATCTTCAAACGGCGCCAGACGCAGAGTGATCGTGTGCACGCCATAGGGAATGGCGAACTTGCCGTTGGTCTGCCCGATGGGAAACGGGTCCTCATCGAGATAGATGTCCGCCCCCGGCGGATTGGAGGCGATACGCATCCCCTGCGCGAAGATGCCGGTCAGCCGCGCCGGCTCCGGGCCATCGGCCGGGCGCCACTGCCACCGCGCGCTGTCGGCATCGTTCAGGAGTCCGGCAATCGGGTTGAACAGGACCGGCCGCGTCGACTCATTGCCCAGTTCGAAGGCCACCTCGATGGTATCGGTCGCGCGCACTGCGAAACTGGCCCGTTCAAACGGGCGCAGCGGATGCCCGTCCACCACCGGCTGCGCCCCCGGCGGCACCGACAGGAGATCAACCGGCACGGTGAAAACAAACGTCGGAAACACCGGACGCCGCTCATCCTCCGAGATGATCAGCAACGTTTCCACCGGTGCCAGGGTCGAATGCTCCAGACGAATCCGCAGAATGCCGGGGTCGAACTCGCCATACGGGTAGGGCGTCTGTCCCACCTCGGTGTTGTTCACAAACACCGTGGCGCGCGTGGGAACACTGCGAATGACATACGGGGACCCGCTGTCTTCCCCGCCCTCCACCTCTACCGGGCCGGGCGCGCGGAAGTAGCGGGCGGCGGCTATGGCCAACAGAACAACCAGGCCGACAATGGCCGACATCCGCAACACCGCGCGTGATTGATCCGATTCCGAAGCCACCTGCCGGCACATCCTCCCGGACACAAACTACAGCGTGACACGCATGATCACCAATGGTACACGTAATACTTTCGTCCGACTCATAGCGGTGGTGCGGCAATTGGCATGGCAGTTGCAGGACGGGGAGTGGGATTGTGAACAACGTCACATACCACTGCGCTTGACCCCGATTTGCGCCGACATATATTGGAAGTGGGCCAGTTCGGTCGCCCGCCGGCCCTTGATCGCAGGTACCGAAGATCTGGTTTGACCGGAAGGTGGCGCCTCACCCTGTCTGCCGGAGGTTGTAACGATGTTTCGCCTTGGTCCGCATGGAGGCGGCCGACACGTTCTGCGCCTGCTCACCGTGGCGCTCACCGTCGGGCTCGCCGTACATGGCCGACTCTCGGCCGAGCCGGAAACCTCGCTGTTGATCATGATCAACGAGGTCTACACCAACAGCGACGGCACCAAGCAGTTCATCGAACTGATCGCCCTCTCCGAAGGCCAGACCAACCTTGCGCCCACGCACGTGGAGGCCATCAGCGGCACCGCCGCCGAAACGACGATGGTCCACGATTTCGCGACCTCCTTCCCGCAGCTGAACAACAATGAGACAATCCTGCTGGCCACCGCGGCGGTGGTCAGTGAGCTGGGCTTCAACGCCGACCGTGTGATCCCCGACAATGCGATCTCGCTGGTCGACGGCAGGATCGTCTTCGATGAGGATGTCGGGTCGATCATCGACGCGGTGGCCTATGGCGCCTACACCGGCAACAACACCGGCTTCGGCGCTCCCGCGCCGGCGCTGCCCACCAGCGGCTCGCTGTCGCTGACACGCATCCGCTACAGCTTTGTCACGCCCAACAATTCCACCGACTTCGTGTGGGCGGTCAACTCGCCCAAACGCAACGACGGCGCCTCGGGCACGTTGCAGGGCGATCCGTTTCCTCCGGTGCTGGCGCCCATCGGCCCGAAGAGCACCGACGAGGGGCAGAATCTGAACTTTGCCGTGTCCGCCAGCGACGAGAATGGCACCTCGCCGTCGCTGTCGGCCATCGGCGCGCCCCCCGGCGCCAGTTTTGTCGACCATCTCAACGGCTCCGGCACGTTCAACTGGACGCCGAATTACCTGCAGGCGGTCATCGACACCGTCCTGTTTATCGCGTCCGATGGCACGCTGGCCGACTCTGAGTACGTGGAGATCACCGTCAACGAGGTCACCGATCCACCGACCGCGCGCGATTCACTGGCAACCGGATCGGAGGACACGCCCTTCCTCGCGCAATTGCAGGCGTATGATCCGGACGCCGACACCTTGATCTACATCATTCAATCCGGCCCCTTCCGTGGGCAGGTGTCTGATTTCGACACATTGACCGGCGCCTTCACGTACACGCCGAATGCCGATCTGTCGGGCAATGACTCGCTCACCTTCCGTGTCTTCGACCGCCATGCCTACTCCGGTTTCGCCAAGTGGCGGGTGACCATTGCCCCGGTCAACGATCCCCCCGTCGCCGCCGACGTCGTCGCCAGCACCGTCAGGAACTACTCGGTCAGCATCGGCACGATGCCGGTCACCGACATCGACGATGCCGTCTGGACGGTGGCGCATGTCGCCGGCCCGTATAACGGCGTTGTCTCCAACTTCCAGGCCGACGATGGCTCGTTCACCTACACTCCGGCGCTCGACTTTGTCGGCGCGGATTCGATTATCTACCGTGCTGCCGACCTGGCCGACACATCGGCGCATGCGGTCATTCGCCTCACGGTGTTCCCCGAATGCGGCTGCCCCTGTCCCGGCGATCCGATCTGCGACGGGGTCCGCTCCAATGTCCAGGATGTGGTCACCACCATCGGCGTGGCTTTCCGCGGCACCGCGCCCGTGACCGACCCCGGCTGCCTGCGCGAGCGCACTGATGTTAACTGCACCGGCACCACCGATGTGCTCGATGTGGTCAAGGTGGTCGGTGTGGCCTTCCGGGGGCAGAGCGCCGCGGTTGAGTACTGCAATCCCTGCGCGCCATAGCCGCGACTGAGACCCAAGCTTACGAACAAGGCCCGCCGACCAGGGTCGGCGGGCCTTCGTGCGTTCAGGTCGTGTGATCAAACCTACTTCTGAAAACCGGTCGTCTCCAGTTTGTACCCGGCCGGCACTTCGAATTTCTCGGCCGGGGCGCCGGCCGCCTCGATGCCGGTGACGGTGCTGCTCATCCAGAAGAGCGCCCCGGGGGGCGCCGTAGGGGCATCGTCCTTGGCCTTCTCCTCATCCTGCTTCTTGTCCTTCTTGCCAAACAGCCCGCCGAGCGCCTTGGCGGCGACGCTTCCGTCATCGTCGGACGCCGCTTCCTCACCCTCGGCGCCCTCCTCGTCATCGGCCCCGTCGGACTTCTCCTCCGCTTCGGCCTGCGAGCGTGCCATCGCATCGCCGCCCAGCGTGAAACTCATCACGGTCTTCAGCGCAAACCCCTCAAGCTTCCGCGCTTCCGCTTCCAGTTGCCGGGCGTCAACGCCGTACATCGCCAGCATTGCGCTCATCGAGCGCGCGGAGCCGGGCTCGATGTCCTGTCCGATGGCCTGCGACATCTTCGTCCCGAAGGCGTTGATCTCATCGGCCCCGGCCACATTCGCCGCCAGCATCATGTCCATTATCAGATCAAGCGTCATCGTCTCGCCGGTCTTGCGGTTGGTGCCGACCGTCTTCATGGTCAGGATCGCCTGATCGCAGGTGTACCCGGCAATCGTCTCCTTCTTGCCGGTGCGTTCCACCTTGAACTCCGGCGGGGAGAACGTGTACTCCGCCGTGTCAAACGCGGGCTCCTGCTGGGCCATCGGGTTGCCGCCCCCGGAGAACATCGCCCCGAGCGAATCCATCATCGCTCGCATCTCCGCGAAGGTCATCTCGGAATACTTCTTGTCTTTATGGTTGATGTCCCAGAACAACTCCTTGTCGAGCCGGGTGACCTGGGTCGTCTTGATCGGCTTGCCGCCGCCGAGCATCTTGAGAAGTTTGTTCTCCAGCTTGGTTTCGCCATCGGATACCATCTTGTCGCCGGCGTAAGTCTCCGTCGAGGTCGTGGTCGACTTCAAAAGCCCGCCCATGCCGTCCATCGTCGTTAACCGCTTCACGGTGACGTCGGCGCGGGCGCTCCCGAAGGCCAGCGCGAGCGAGACAATCACACCCCCGAGTAATCGATAGTGCCTTCCCATCAAACCTCCCTTGCTGCGCGTTGAATGCAACCCCGTTGGCGGCAAGTTGGCCCGCCGCGTCGATGGGCGCAAGCGGCAATGCAAAAGAAAAGCCCCCGCCGGGACATCCCGGCGGGGGCGGCAACATCGATCGCCGTTGACTTACTTGAGCAACACCATCTTCCGCACCTGCAGTTGGCCGTTCTGCGACAGGCGTGAGAAGTAAATCCCCGAGGGCACTGCATTGCCGTGGTCATCGCGGCCGTCCCACACGTCCGTGTGCACACCCGCCTCGCGGTAGCCGTCGGCCACCGTGCGCACCGTCTGTCCCAACAGGTTGCAGACACTCAGGTTGACCAGCCCGCCCTGCGCCAGACTGTAGGTGATGTTCGTGCCCGCGTTGAACGGGTTCGGGTAGTTCTGCGCCAGGGCAAACGAATTGGGCAAAAGTCCACCGTCGCCCGAACCGACGTCGGAGGTCGTCGAGACCGCCAGCGTCGTCCACGCGCCCGAGTTCGCCGGACCATAAGCGTCGGCGGTAATGTGCGCCCGCACTTCCACATCCTGATCCGGAGTGCCCGGCGGAATGACGATTTCGGCCACGATCGTCGCCGTGCCGCCCGCCGCCAGATTCAGCGGCAGTGACTTCTGCGACTGCAAGTTTACCGTCCACGGCTGATCCAGCTTGACATCGACCGTGTAATTGCTGGCCACATTTCCGGAGTTGGTGATCTCGAAGGCGATGAACGCCGAGTTGCCGGCAATGCCGTTGGCGTCCAGCGGTCCGGTCAGCGTCACGCCGGGATAGCTCGCCGCGCCGGCGAGGACCACATTGTTCTGATTGCTGCCGGAGAAGAAGATCGCGCCATGTACCGGCGTCGCGGCCAGACCGTTGATGCGAAGGTGGATCTGCTCGCTGAGAACAAATCCCTCATCCTCGACCGTCCCCCCGACATCGCCGTAGGCGCGGACGAGATACCCACCCTCGCCCGTGGTGCGTCCGACACCCCAGATCGCGCCGACGCCGTCGGCCGTTTCGATCACATCCCCCAACTGAATCGGGGCGCCGATGTAGGTGGTCGAATCAACGTCGTTCAGCTCCGTCACCGAAGGGCTGGGCGCCACATTCGGCACTGCCACCAATTGCACCACCGTGTTGGTGATCGGATGCGGCAGATCGCGCACCACCACCGGATAGTGGGTGGCCTTCAACAGCAACGGTACCTGCGAGACCGCGACCTGGCGCCAGACACGCAAGTCGAACTGGCCTCCGGCGATCGCCCCCAGCGAAAACTGGCCCGAGCCATCCGAAGTGCCGCTGGCCAGGATCGTCCCGCCCGGATAGGCATCCCAAGCTTCCACGGTCGCACCCGAGATCGCATTCCCGTCAACGCCTTGCACACGTCCTGCAATCTGGGACCACACCACCGAGGGTGTCAGGAGGATGACGCCGACCGCCAGCGTTCCCGCCAACCATCTCTGCCGCATCGTCTTGCTCACCGCGACCACCCCTTTTGAGTGTCGATCCGCAGGCCCCTTCCGGGGACCTGCGGATCGATGTTCGAACTGCCGGATAACGTCACAATCCCTAACCACGCAGACGCCATGCCAACTACTTCAGCAAGGTCATCTTCTTCGTGGCGGACCAGTCTGGCGTCGTCACGCGGTAGAAATATACACCGCTCGGGACCCGGCCGCCATCCTGATCCAGGCCATCCCAGGTCACCCGCACCGTGCCCGCCGCGTCAAACCCGGCGAACGACCGCACCGACTGACCCATGACGTTGTAGACCGTCAGGTTCCACTGCGAGGCGTCCCTCAGGTTGAACGGGATCACCGTGCCGGCGTTGAACGGGTTCGGGTAGTTCTGCAACAGCGCGTAGTCGTTCGGCACCGCGCCGGCCTCGTCGACCGTCAGGGTGATCGCGCTGTTGTCGCGGTCATACCAGCGGCCGTTGCCGGCCACCGACGCCGCCATCCCGTCCACCGCGAAGGTCAGCTCTTCGCCGCTCACCGCGCCTTCCACCTCCGGCGTCTGCGGCACATCGCCGTAGACGTGGATCAGGAACGCGCCACCGGCGCCAACCGTCGCCTCGCCGATCAGATGGCCCGACGAGGTCCGGACCGTGATCAGGGCGCCTTCGGAGAGATCCGACGACGGCGCATAGAAGTCGGCCACCATCGGCGTGGCCGTCACACGGCCGCTCGCCGAATTCGCCGCCACCTTCGCCGCCAGCGCGCAACCCTGCGCCTCGGCCGGGTAGATCAGCGTGTCGTCGGTCTTCATGTTGATCCAGTACCCCTTGCACGGCTCCATGCAGGTCAGGTCGTTGTTCTGCGGTTCGCGACCCTCGTTCCACGAGGCCACGCCGTACCCGCAGTACATCGTGAAGATGTGGCTGTAGTTGCCGTCCAGCGATTGCAGGGCGTGCGACAGGTTGTCCACTTCCTGCGGCAGGTATGGGATGTAGTTCCAGCCCGCGCACAGTTCAATCGGCCTCGTCGGATCGACCGGCGTGCCGTCGAGGCAGATCGTGCCTTCCTGCAGCATGTGGATGTCATAACCGAACCACGGCGACACGTCGGTCAGGTCATTGACCGGACGGCCGTCAAACCACGAGATCGAGCCATAATCGCACAGGCCCGAGCGCACCGCGTCGTAGCTAAGATCGATGGTCGCCAGCACCGCCTCGCGCGCGTAGTCGGGCAGGATGCGGTTGTACGACCACATATTCCAGCCCTCGCAGAGCACGCAACACAGCGGCGGGGTCTCGCAATCCCAGAGCGCGTCGAACTGGTAGCTGCCGAAGTTGGCCCACGTATCCGGGGCCACCGCCGGGCATTCGCAGTTCAGCCACAGCGTGATCTGGTCGCCGGCCTCGGCCCCTTCATCCACGAGCGTCTTGGGATCGTCGCCCAGAACGTGGATCAGATAGACGCCCGTCGATTCGACCCAGTAGACGCCGCAGATCACGCCATTCGGATCGGTCGCGTAAATCACGTCGCCCGGCTGGATCGGATACGGTGCCCCGCCCGCCATGAACTGGGCGTTGATCGAGTAGTAGTCGGTGAAATACGGCCAATTGGGCAGCGGCACGAAGTCCAGCGTCTTGAGATCGATATCGATCTCGCCGTCGGCGCACTCAAACGGCCCTTCGACCACGGTGCAGTACCCCTTCTTCCAGACACGGATGTCATACTCCGCGCCCGGCTGGACGTCGAAGCAGAAGCGCCCGTCGACCGTCGTCGTCGACGCGAGCAGCACGCCGTCCGGGTACGAGGACCACAGTTCGACGTTCGCGTCGTTAACGTGGCAGTAGGTCTTGTCCAGACAACCAAGGTCGGTGACCCAGCCGCAGAGCGAGTCGCAGATGCCCGAATCCGGCCGGCAGATGACCAGTTCGACCACCACCCACTGCGGCGAGTTCAGCGCGCAACCCAGATTGCCGTAGACGCAGATCGAGTCGATCAACGTGTCGCACACCTCCGGACACTTGATCGAATCCATATTCAGCGCGACAAAGAAGGTGTCCAGCGCCTGCCCGGCATCCGGCACAATCGAGAACCAGTTGGCGTTGGTCCAGGCATTCCAGTCGAGCACGCCCCCGCCGCCGTTGCTCACTTCGACCGGCAACGGGTTGGCCTTCTGGTCGCACTTCAGTTCAAAGTGGATGTTGAGCGGATCGACCACAAGGGCCGGCGGATCGACCACCGTCAACTTGACCACCAGTTGATCGCAACCGCTCACCGGCGGCGGATCCTCGCCCTTGTCCGGACACGGACAGAAGGTCAGCGTCTGGTAGTAGACACCCGCCTCGAGGGCGCACGGGGTCACGCAAATCTCGACTTCGTCCGGCGTGAAGCCCGAGGTCGGATCGACCCAGACCCAATCGCCGGTGCCGCCGACCAGCGACCAGCAAAACGCGCTGCAACCGGTGCTGGTGATCGCCGCCGGCAGACACAGCTTGTCGTTGTAGATGTCGCCGGTGTAGGTGAACGCCAGCGTATCAGGCGCCACCGCCAGGGACGCCACTTCCGGCGCCACATTGAAGATCACGAAGACCGAGTCGGTCGGCAGACCGGGGGCGTCATGGAAGACGATCCAGCCGGAGTAGGTATCCGGCGCCAACCCCTGGCCGCAGCCGATGATGTCGACAGTGCGCGGCGCCCAACCCGGGTTCGGATTCACCGTGATCCCCGGAATCGTATGCTCGGCGTTGTACCAGCAACTCTCGGCGTCCACGTCAAGACAGTAGACAAAGATCGACGCCGTGTCGCAGCCGCAGATCGGACCTCCACTTTCGGATTTCGGCGGCAGAGCCGTCGAGCCGAACAGATGGACCGTGTCGATGTCGGTGTGCGGTCCCGGCGCATCCAGCGAACCCTCGTTCACCGTGATGGTGAAGGTGCAGACCGCGTACTGGTTGTTTGCCGCGAACGTGGTGCAGGTCACCAGCGTCTGGCCGATCGGGAACGAACTGCCTGACGGCGGATGACACCGCGTGGTCAGCCCCGGGCAATTGTCGGTCGCGGCCGGATCGCTGTAATTGACCACGGCGCTGTTCTGCCCGAAGGGCGCATTCACCGTGATGTCCGATGGGCAGGTGATCTGCGGCCCCTCGGCGTCGCTGACGTTTACGTTGAAGTAGCACGTGTCGGCGTTGCCCGCCGCGTCGGTCACCACGTGCATGACCTGCGTCGAGCCGACCGGGAAGAACGACCCGGACGCCGGCGTGAACACGCTGCTGTTGACGCCGCAGTTATCGGTGTTGCCGATGCTGTTTGTCCAGTTGACCACCGCGCCGCACTGGCCGGAGCTGTTCGGGACGTTGATATCTCCGGCGCAGAGCGCCACCGGATCCTCAACATCATTGACCGTCACGTCGAAGTAGCAGGTGTCGGCGTTGCCGGCGTCGTCGGTGCCGATCACGGCCACCGTCGTCGTGCCCGCCGGGAAGAACGAGCCCGACGCCGCGCTGTAGAACAGACTCACGCTGCCGTCGCAGTTGTCGACCGCCGTGGCCGCGGGGTAGTTCACTATTGCGCCGCACTGGCCGGCGTCATTGTTCACGGTGACATTGGCCGGACAGGTCACGACCGGATCGGTCACGTCGATCACTGTGATCGTCGCAAAGCAGGTGTCCTTGTCGCCTTCATCGTCGGTGACGATCAAGCTGACATTGTTGACACCCAGACCGTACGGACCGGCCGGGGTCTGCTCTACGGTCACCGCGCCGCCGTCCGGATCAAACGAGCCATTGTTCACCGAGCCATTGGCCTGGCAGTTGGCGTCGGCGTTGAGATTCAGGTTCTGGCAGATCGCCACCGGCGGGGCGTTGAGCGCCTCTTCGGTGACCGTGACGGAGAACGTGCAGGTGTCGGCATTGCCGCACTCGTCGGTCGCGATGACCGTGACCACCGTCACGCCCACCGGGAACGCCGTCCCCGACAACTTGCTGTAACTGACCGACGGCGACGTGCAATTGTCGCTCGCGCTGGCGCCGGCATAGTTGATGATCGTGTCCGTGGTGCCGTTGGACACCGTCACGTTGATATTCGACGGGCAGGTCACGACCGGCGCGATCGTGTCGCGGATGGCGAACACCTGCTCGCAGCCGACCTCGTTGCTCGCGTCGTCAAAGATGAGATAGAAGTACTTGAAATAACCGGTGCAGGCGTCGCCTTCCGAAGTCTGCCCGGTCCAGTTCATTGATAGGTTCGCGTCGCAGTTGTCCGTGGCCGAGCCGCCCGCCGCGATCAGACCCGCAATGTTACTCAGGTGCGGCGGCACATCGTCAAAGCAGGCCACCGTGACCGTGTCCGGACAGGAAATGACCGGATCGTCGTCATCGACCACCGTTATCACGGCGTCGCAGGTGTCGGCCAGGCCGCCCTGGTCGGTGACGATCAGCTTCACGTTGTTGGCGCCCAGCGAATACGGTCCCGCCGGCACCAGTGCCAGCGTCAGGTTCGTGCCGTCCTGCGCGTCGTTGGAGCCGTTGTTGACCTGCGCGGCCGTCGCCGTGCCCTGGCAGTTGGCATCGGTGCCGACCTGGATGTTCTGACAGATTGCCGTCGGGGGCGTGTTCACCGGCGGCAGCTCATTGACAATCACATTAAAGGTGCAGGTGTCGGCGTTGCCCGCGTCATCCGTGGCAATCACCACCACCGGCGTCGATCCGACCGGGAAACTGGACCCCGACGCCGGCGTGGCCACGATCGTCACTGAACCGTCGCAGTTGTCCGTCGCCGTCCCCGCCGTGAAGTTCACCACGATGCCGGGCGTGCCGTTCGGCACACTGAGGGTCGTGTCTGGACGGCAGGTCACCACCGGATCCGTCTCGTCCACCACCGTAATCGTCGCGTCGCAGGTGTCAGCCAGACCACCCTGGTCAGTTACAATCAACTTCACGTTGTTCACCCCGGCTCCGTACGGACCCGCCGGCACCAGCGCCAACGTCACATTGGTGCCGTCCTCCGGGTCGCTCGAGCCGTTATTCACCTGCGCCGCGGTCACCGCCGCCTGGCAGGTCGGACCCGCCGCCACCTGCACGTTCTGGCAAATGGCCGTCGGCGGCTGGTTAGAGGCGCACGATCCCGAGCCCACCGTGAGGAAGCCCGGCGTGAAACTGAAAAACACTTCGGCGGTGCTCGCATCCACACCGACGAGATGGTTCGCCGGAGTTACGCACGCCGTGTCGATTACCATGCAACCGTTGTTTGGCAGTAGGTTGAAAGTGAACAAGAGTGACGGCGTTGCGCCGTCCGTTCCGGGATCCAACTCAGTCAATTCACCGACATTGGGGTCGCCTGTTGATACAGTCGCCAGCATGAATCCATCCGGGCTGGTGGTGTCACCCCGCGCCGCAGCAACCGCAAATGTGCTTGAAGTCGGACCGCTGCACGAATTGGTCGTCGGATCGGCATACTGACGCCGCGTCACGTTGCCGGCAGGCCATTGTCCCCCGGGATCGGCAATATCTCCGAGCGGGCTGTTCTTGAGACGGCCCGACGCGGTGAAGTTGAACACGGAATTGAGGAGGTTTCCGTAGTAGAAAGCGGTGCCCGATTGCGTGCGAACTTCCAAAGGCACCACCAGACCGACGATGCCGACGTCGTTAGTGAGGAAGACGCCGACCTGCACGTTCGTCGCTCCCGCGGCGGCCGACTTCGACTCGACCACCACGGAGTTGACCGCCATCGCCTGCGTCGCCGTCAGACACACCAGCAGACAACAGGCAATGAGTACGAGATTCTTCATTCCGTCTCTCCTTGTGAGGGAAAGTGTATGATAGTTGTTCATTCTATTTGTTTGGCCCCGGCCCGCCAGCGGGCCGAAAGGGCAGTCAAAGTTCCGATGTCAAAAAAGGGACTGTAGAAGTCGGCATTAGGCCGCAATGCGTCGGACAGTACTCCGGGTTGCTGAACGTGCTGGTGAACGGATCGAGTTGCCAGGTGCGGGAGTGCGTCGCAGCGTAACTGACGGGCGGTTCCAAGGCCTTGCAGACGCACCCCGTGGGCGCCATCAACCGACAGGTAAAGGAGAACGAGTCCCCAGACGAACGATATGGATGGTCCGCAACGCCCGGTCTTGACCCGGACGGGGCCGCCTGACCACCAGCTATGATAATGTATTCCTTCAACTTGTCAATATGCCTTCCCCGGTTTGACCCTATGCAAAGTGCCGGGCCTTGATGGGAAAGGTCCAGAGATTATCGCATCCACTGTGCCAACCGCCCGTCCTCCGCATCCGCCTATTAACACATTGCCATTAAATGCCTTATCAATTCCGCCCGTCGAGGCGTTCCGCCTTCAACCGTGCAGACGATTGCACATCGCGCATGCGGATTGTCAGGCCCGGGGGGGGTTGCTGCGGCGCAGTCAGCATCCCCGGCGTCATTGCGAGCCCCGCGCCACCCCGCAGCGACGTGAGCGCGACGGACACGTGCGGGGCGAAGCAATCTTTGTTTCCCCACCACCGGGGCAAAAAGGATTGCTTCGTGGTCCGCCTC
>DATMBC010000024.1 GCA_035559435.1 bacterium | reverse complement strand
GCCTGCGCCATCACATGTTCCATGAACAGATCGTGAATCTTCTCGCGCGCCGGCAGAAGGTTTTCGCGCTCCAGCACCGGACGGAGGTTATCGACGATCGACAGATCGGTCTTCTCCTGCAGCGTGCGGCGCACCGCCTCGATGGCATCCTTGTTGCCGGCGAAGATGACCGGCAGTTTGTAACCGGTGCCCAGACGCGGCCGCGGATCGGCGGCCGCGATCAACTCGGCGATCTCGACCACGTGCGTGGTCGTGCCGCCGTCGATGCCCCCCGACAGGAGGATCATGTCCGGACGCAGCCGGCGGATGCGCTCGATCTGCTCGTGGGGCAGACGTTTGTCGTTGGAGGCGATCACATCCATCACGATCGACCCGGCGCCCAGCGCCGCGCGCTCGGCCGACTCGGCCGTCATCGACCGCACCACCCCCGCCACCATCATCTGCAATCCGCCGCCGGCCGAGGAGGTCGAGATGAAAATGTCCGTCCCGACATTCCCGTTGGCCGGGGTGATGATGCGGCCACTCGGGTCGAGCAGCTTGCGCCCCGACAGTTCCTCGACCTCGCCGACCGCGTTGAGGACACCCATGGTGACATCCTCAAATGGCGCCTCGACGGTCGTCGGCGCTTCGCCGCGCACAATCAGGCGGTACTCGCCGCCGCGATTCTCAATCAGGATTGCCTTGGTGGTGGTGGAGCCGCAGTCGGTGGCCAGAATGACGTTGATCTTGTTGGGGTCGAGTTTCTTCTCGGTCATCGGTTCCTCGGTGCAATTCGTCCCGCCCGCAATTCGACACAGACAACACATCCGCCCGGCAACGGCGGGAACTGGCGAGGATAAGCGATGCCCCCAGCCGATTCAACCGCTATTTAACGAGTTGCTCCCCAAGGCCTTGTGCGAATCAGGGCTTGATCGGGCAACCCGCGGCGTTTAACCTCGTATATGGCAGGCAACAATCCGGACTCCTTATCTCATTTTTCTCACGATGAGCGCACCCAAATCCCGCATCGCCGATGAGTTCTTCGGTTCGCTGTCGCTCGGGTCGCGGCTGCGGATTTACCTGGCGATCTTCTGCATCTTCGGCGCGATGGGCTCGATTTACTGCATGGCGATGGAACGCCCCGTGCCCTGGTACGGCGTCGTCACCTGGTTTGTGTTCAGCGGCATCGTCGCCGTCGGCTGGGCCTACTCCTTCACGCTCAATCGCAAGTTCATCGCAGTGGTGATCCCGTTTTCGTTCCTGGCCCCGCCGCTGCTCCGGAGCTGGTTCCACTTTCTGCCCGGCATGGTCCCGCATGACTCATTCGATGGGCCCCTGGCGCTCATCACGATTGCCGCGCTCGTCGCGGGGTATGTGCTCTTCATCTCCTTTATCAGCACCGAAGGCGCCCGGACCATGCGCCTCCAGACCGAAATCCGTCTGGCCCAGCAGATCCATGCCCGTCTGGTGCCGCCCATCGACCGGCGCATCGGCCGTCTGCAGTGCTATGGCCGCTCCGATTCCTCCAGCGAGGTCGGCGGCGATCTGTTGGATGTGGTGGAGAAGGAGGGACGCGTCGGCGCCTTCGTCGCCGATGTCTCCGGTCACGGTGTGCGCGCCGGGGTGCTGATGGCGATGATCAAAAGCGCGGCCCGGATGCGCCTTTTGTCCGATGACTCGCTCGATGGCCTGATGGATGATCTCAATCGCGTGGTGATGCAGGTCAAGGAAATGGACATGTTCGTCACCGTCGCCTGCCTGCAATTCGACGGCACCGACACCGCCCGCTTCCTCTTGGCGGGGCATCCGTCGATTCTGCACTTCCATCGGGCGAATGGGCAGATCACCGAACTGGAGAGCAACTATCCGCCGACCGGCATCCTCGCCAATCTGCGCCACACCACCAGCGCGGTTCCCTTCGCCTCGGGGGATATCTTCGTGCTGCTCACCGATGGCTTCCTCGAGGTCGAAAACGCCGCCGGCGAGCAGTTCGGCCAGCCCCGCATCGAGGCGCTGATCCGCGAGAACGCCACCCGTCCGCTCAGCGACATCTTTGCCACCATCCTGCGGGCGGTCCGCGCCCACGGCCCCCAGGACGACGACCAGACGTTGCTCCTGATCCGCGTTGAGTGATCAGCTCTTCACGTGGCCGATCCGTGTGTGGCGACGCGGCTCAAGAGCCGCTTCTGCGGATTCGGAATCTCGAGTCCCCGTAGGGGCGAACCTCGTGTTCGCCCGCCCCCGCCCTCACACCTGGAGGGGGGCCTCCCGCCGAACCGTCGCCCCGGCACAACCCTGTCACCCTGAGCGCAGCGAAGGGTCTGCTTTTCGCCGCCCATGCCACAACAGCAGATGCTTCACTTCGCTCAGCATGACTGAGATTGGTAAAGCCCACACCAACTTCTCCTGCCGTCTCACTATATCACGATCCTTGGTTCCGACTCCGCGCCCGCCTCCACATGCGGCCGCACATTGGCCGCCGCGCCGGCCTTGTCCTCCGAGGGATGGCGTTTGACGTCGAAGTCCAATTGCCAGCCCTCCTCCAGCGCGTTGAAGTCCAGCCCGGCGGTGATGTCGGTGATGTGAAAGAAGTACGAGCGTCCGTCGGAGCCCTGCAGGAAACCATACCCCTTCTCCGGGAACCGCCGCGCTACCCGTCCGGTGAGCGTGGCGCCAATCGCCGGCAGTGGCATGTCGGCCTCGACTTCCGCCGCGTCGCCGTTTTCCACCCCCGAGCTGACCAGGTCGCGCTGCTCTTCCTTTTGACGGGCGAATTCGGCGCGGCAGGCATCGCAGTAGAACCGCCTGCCGCGGCGGGGATAGAAGGTGGTCCAGACCTTGCGGTCCCCCTTGTGGATGGGCGACTCGCACTCCAGCAGGTGGGGCTCGTAGCGCAGTTCCAATTTGTCGCGCAGATCATCCAGCCAGATAATGTCGAAATCCTTCACCCGCGCCTCGTCGCGCGGGTCGGAGAGCGCCGGACTGCAACTGGACTTGATCGAGGCGATCGCCACCCGTTTGCCCAGGCGGCGGATCAGTTGCAACGCCGGACGGAAGTCCTCGTCGCCGAGCACGCCGATGGCGATGTCGTACCCGCCCGGCATCGATGCGAGGTGGACCATCGTTGTGGCCATGGCGATGTCGACGCACTTCTCCTTCGGTTCGAAGGTGTCCTCGGCGCCGCGGTCGATGCCGCGCAGACGCCGCCCGCGAAAATTGATCGGAAACGTCTCGACCTCGTAGTGGAAGTCCTCTTTGAGCATCGCAAAGAAGTCCAACCGCCGCTGGACCGCGTCTTCGTCGCGCAGATCGTAGTTGTCGGCGTAGCTGCCGAACAGGTAAGTGCGCACCACATCCAGACGGATGTCGTCGTCGCCCCCCATGTGCGCCGCCAGTTCGGCGGAAAGCACCCGCGGGAGCTTGCCGAAGTCGATATGAAAATCAGGACGGAGGTAATTCTCGGCCAGACGGGGCATGTTCGAGTACAGCCAGGTGCCATCGATGAACAACATGATCTTGGCCATGCCATCACTCCTAATGGTAAACGGTGACAAACAAGAATCCCGGATGCCAACACACTATCTTCGGATCAAGCCGCAAACGGTTCGAGGCGTCATCGTCCTCCTTTCACCATGGGCGTCACAAGCCCAGCCATTGGATGGCGCCGCCGCAGGCAAACAGCGAAAACCCCGCCAGCGCATGCGCCCAGCGCGACAACTGTTGCACGCGCAAAAGCCCCAGTCCATACAGAATCGCCCATGCCATCGCGCACATGGTGGCAATGATCACCGCGCCGAAGACCGCGGCCACCAGGACCACGCCGCCCCAACGGTGAGCGGCCGCCGGCGCCATGAGAACCGGGCTCAGCGGCTCACAGGGTCCCAACACAAAAATGATGAAGAGGATCCAGGGCATCACCGGCGCGCCGGATGCGCCTTCATGAACATGGGCGCGCGCGCTCTGATATCCATGCACATGGCTATGGATCGTCCCATCCGGGTGGACATGGCGATGAGTGTGCGGGTGGTTATGTATTCCCTGACGCACCCCCCAGGCGAGGTAGACAAGCCCGAAACCAATCAGTGCCCAAGCCGCCCACTCCCCGTGCCACGCCTCGAATCTTTCGATCGATCCCAACGCCCAGCCCAGCCCGACGCCGAGCATTCCGAGCACAATTGAGCCCAAAACATGTCCGAGTCCGCATAAGATCGTGATGACCATAGTCTTACGCGCCGACCACCCCTTTGTCTTGGCAAGTGCCACAAACGGCAGGTAGTGATCCGGCCCCAGAAGCGTGTGGATAAAGCCAAGGGTGGTGTCTGTGCCCAGAAGAACTTTGAGTTGTCCGTTCATGAAAGGTCCCGGTCGGCAACGCCAGGGCGCTGTCGGTTAACGGGTTACGAAAATGTATTGACTTAAGGCGGGGTATATTTAAGTTGAGCATGTCGTTTTGCCAGCTAAAATCGGCCCGGATAGGTCGATTTTCGGGATCAAACTGGCAAAGCCCGTTGTAATAGTGCAGGACCCGCTGATGGTCTACAGTTTTTGTCTGATACAGTCGAAATTAAAGACAGGTATGCGAATAAACCAAGGGAGGAAGCTCGAATGACGTTCCTGAAAAACCACAAGACCGCGGTTGCTCTCGTTGCCGTGTTCGCGCTCGTGGGCAGCGCCGCGCATTTCAGCGGCATGACCTGTAGCGGCAACGGCTGCCTCATCAGCTCGTTGTTTTCCACCACCACGGCCTATGCCGGTCCGGGCTGCTCCTCCAACAAGGCCTGCGATGCCGATAAGTCCTCGAACGTGAAGGCCGCGTCGGCCACCGCGAGCGAGAACAAGACCTGCTCGAAGGAAGAGTGCGTCAAGGCGATCATGGCCGAGAAGAACCTGAGCCGTGACGAGGCCGAGAAGGTCTACACCGCGATGGTCGCTTCCGGCGCCTGCCACACCGGTTCGGCTTCGGTCCAGACTGCCAGCGCGTCGGGTTGCGCTTCCAAGGCCTCGGCTCAGACTGCCAGCGCCTCCGGTTGCGCCGCCTCTTGCGCCTCGAAGGCCTCGGCGACCACCGCCAGCGCTTCGGGTTGCTCGTCGGAAAAGGCCACCGCGTCGTTTGCCAATGCCACCGAAGGCAAGTCCTGCGGTGACAAGGAAGCCTGCATCGCCAAGTGCATGGCCGAAAAGGGAATGACCCGCGCCGAGGCGGAGGCTTGCTACGAGAAGTGCCAGGCCGCCAAGGCCACCCAGGCCAACGTGATCACCGGCTCCGATTACACGCGTGAAGCGTGGATCGATGCCAAGGTCGCCTCGGGCCTGACCCGCGCTGAAGCCGAAGTCGCCGCCGCCAAGGCGGAAGCCGCCGGCGAAGTGAAGTTCATCACCGCCAGCGCCTCCGGTTGCGCCAGCGCCACCAAGGCCTCGGCCTCCGGCAGCGGCTGCTGCGCCTCCAAGGGCTCGGCCAACACCGCCAAGGCCGAAGAGACCAAGCCGGCCACCGCCGTCACTGTCAGCACCGGCGGCACCAAGTAATTCCGACTTCTCCGATTTGAACGCCAAAGCCCCCGGTCCTGCGGACCGGGGGCTTTTTTTGTCGCTCGCAAGTCATGCTGACTATTGCCCCAGAAACCCGGCCGGATCGACCGCCTCGCCGTTCTCGGTGATCTCGTAGTGCAGATGCGGCGCGGTGGAGATGCCGGTGTTTCCCGAAAAAGCAATCCGGTCGCCGCGCGCGACCTTCTCGCCTTCGCGCACCAAAAGCAGCGAATTGTGGCCGTAACTGGTCTTGAAGCCGTTGCCGTGATCGACAACGATCAGCAACCCGAAACTCTCGTGCTCGCCGGCAAACTCGACGGTGCCGTCGGCAGTGACCAGGACCGGCGTGCCTTCGCGCGCCGCCAAATCGATGCCGTTGTGCCGCAGCGAGGGGTTGCTCTGCCGCGGGGCGAACCCGCGCGACATCCGCCCGGACAGCGGTAGCCCGCGCGGACGGTTGTTGGGATCGGGCGGACAGGCGCTGACCAGGACTCCCACCGGTTCGAAGGAATCCCCGAGGTCTTCAAACTCCATCGTCGCGCCCGAGTCGGTTAAACCCGCCAGCGCCGACGGACGCCGTGCCAACTGATCCACCGAATCGGCGAAATTGGGCACGGAGATCCCCAGCAGTCCCGCGATCCTCTGAGTGAACTCGCGGTGATAGATCAATTCCTGACGCAGGGCGTCAATCTTCTCAACGGCCACTCGGGTCGAATCCATTTGCCCGCGCAGCGCGACCACCTCCCGCGATTCGCTGAAGTAGTAAAGGAACAGAACGCTGGTCACAAGCAGCAGCAGGACAACCGCCGCGCCGATGATGATCGCCGCGCGCGGCGCATACCAGGGCAGGGAATAGGAGCGCACCGGCGCATCGGGCTCGCCCTGGGTCATGATCATAATGTTGATGCGCGGACGCGGCATCGGATCCTCCGTGGTCGCCACAGTATACACGCGAAGCCCGGACGGGACAGCGACTTTCGCCGCCGGGCCCAACCCCCGGCTTTCCTCCCACTCTCCGGAGTGTTAACTTGCCTTCCCCCAAGGGGAGAAAGCCGGACAACCAGACATGCTGCTGCGCTCAGTCTCAGGGATTCGGGGAATTGTCGGGACCGACTTGACACCCGAGGTCGTGCTCCGCCATGCCGCCGCCTTCGGCACGCTGCTGAAGGGGGGGCGCGTGGTCGTCTCGCGCGACACACGTCCCACCGGGCCGATGATCCGCGATGCCGCCATCGCCGGGCTGATGTCCGTCGGTTGTGATGTGATCGATATCGGCGTGGCGCCGACCCCGACCGTGCCGCTGGCAGTCACGCATTTTCGGGCGCGCGCGGGACTGGCGATCACCGCCTCGCACAACCCCATTGAGTGGAACGCGCTGAAATTCCTCGGCTCCGCCAAGCGAGTCCTGCCGCCCGAATTCCTCGCGCGAATCTACCGATTCGCCGATTCCGGCACGCCGGCTTGGAAGACCTGGCGTCGCATCGGCACCTGCGCCGTCTCCGATGAGATGATCCGGGTCCACATCGACAAGATCCTCAGACTCGACGTGGTCGATCTGAAGGCCGTTCGCCGCGCCCGTCCCAAGGTGGTCTTCGATGCCGGCGGCGGCGCCGCCTACCGCTATGGTCCGGCGCTGCTGCAAGCGATGGGCTGCCGTGTGGTGCCGTTGCACTGCCGTCCTGAGTCCCGTTTCCCGCGCGGGACCGAGCCGGTGCCCAAAAATCTGCGCGCCCTCGGCCAGATGGTCCGGCGCACGCGGGCGCGGATCGGCTTCGCGGTCGACCCCGATTCCGACCGTCTGGCGATTGTGGATGAGAACGGCCGTCCGCTCGGCGAGGAACGCACCCTCGTGTTGGCGGTCTACTGGGTGCTGTCGCGCGCGCCGGGCCCGGTCGTGACCAATTTGTCGACCTCGCAGGCGGTGATGGAGGTGGCTTCCGGGTTTGGCGTCGACGGGTACACCTCGAAAGTGGGGGAGATCAACGTCGCCGAGATGATGCGCAAACGCCGCGCGGTCATCGGCGGCGAGGGCAACGGCGGCGTGGTCCTGCCGCGGTTGCATCCCGGCCGTGACGCGCTTCTGGGCATGGCGCTGGTCCTCTCGCTCTTGGCGCACAGCCGTGATTCGATCGCCGCCATCGATGCCCGCATGCCCCCGTCGGCCTTCGCCAGGAAAACCTTTCCGAAACCCGCCGACTGGCCCGCGCGTATCGAACGAATGCGACGCCGGTACATAAAAGAACACTATGACGACCGGGATGGCCTCAAAGTCGGCTTCCCCGACGGATGGATGCTGGCGCGGGGTTCCAACACCGAGCCGATTGTGCGTATAACCGCAGAGGCGCGCACCCCGGCGCGCGCCAAGGCGTTGCTGGCGGAAGCCATCGCCAGTCTGGGTTTGAAGTAATACGCATCAGTGGACGCCCCTTCCGCGGAAGGGTAACCGACCTCACCTCCGGAGACCGATCGCATGTGCGGAATCATCGGCTATGTCGGCAAGCAGGAAGCCCTCCCCATCCTGATCGAGGGGCTCAAGCGGATGGAGTACCGCGGGTATGATTCCGCCGGGTTTGCGATCATGAGCGAAAAGGGGATTCTGGCCGAAAAGTACGCCGGCAAGATCGCCCGGCTCGAAGAGCACATCAAGGATCGGGTCTATCCCGGCGACTGGGGCATCGCGCACACCCGCTGGGCCACGCACGGCGAGCCGCTGGACCACAACGCGCACCCGCACATCGACTCCACCGGCACCATCGCGGTGGTCCACAACGGCATCATCGAGAACTACGCCACCCTCAAGGAGTGGCTCTCGCGGCAGGGGCACATCTTCCGCACCGAAACCGACACCGAGGTCCTGACCGAATTGATCGCCCATCACTACGAGGGCGACCTGGTCGAGGCCACTCGCACGGCCCTGTTGCAGGTCGAAGGCACCTATGGCATCGCCGTCGCCTGCACCAAAAACCCCGACCTGATTGTCGCGGCGCGTCATGGCTCGCCGCTCATCCTCGGACACGGCAAGGGGGAGAACTTCGTCGCCTCCGATGCCGCGGCGCTGATCCGTCACACCAAGGAAGTGGTCTATCTTGATGACCTCGATCTGGCCACCGTCACCCGCGACGGGTTCGAAATCACCAAGATCGACCGCACGCAGGTCTCGCGCGAAATCCAGGAGATCGAATGGACGCTCGATGAGATCGAAAAGAGCGGCTACGCGCACTTCATGCAGAAGGAAATCCACGAGCAGCCGACCACCGTGCGCAACGCCCTCCGCGGCCGTCTCAATTACGAGGACGCCACCGCCCGACTCAACGGCATCAAAAAGCACCTCGATGAACTGGGACGCATCGACCGGATCATCTTCACCGCCTGCGGGACCTCGTGGCATGCGGCGCTGATCGGCGAGTACATGATCGAGGATCTGGCGCGCATCCCGGTCGAGGTCGAATACGCCTCCGAGTTCCGCTACCGTTCGCCGATCATCCGGCCCAACACCGCGGTCTTTGTCATCTCGCAATCGGGCGAGACCATCGACACGCTGGCCGCCATGCGCGAGGCCCAGCACAAGGGGGCGACCGCGCTGGGGATCGTCAATGTCGTCGGCTCCACCATTGCCCGCGAATCCAACGGCGGCGTCTACATCCACGCCGGTCCCGAAATCGGCGTCGCCTCGACCAAGGCCTTCACCTCGCAAGTCACGGTGCTGGCCCTGATCGCGCTCCTCTTGGGCCGCCAGCGCGAGATGTCGGCTGAACGCGGCATGAAGATGATCCAGGCGCTGGAGAAGATCCCGGCGCAGATCCAGTCGATCCTCGACCGCGAGGAGGAGATCCGCGGCCTGGCGCTCGACTACTTCAAGAAGGACAACGCCCTCTATCTCGGACGCGGCTACAACTTCCCGGTGGCGCTGGAAGGCGCGTTGAAGCTGAAGGAAATTTCCTACATCCACGCCGAGGGATATCCCGCCGCCGAAATGAAACATGGCCCGATCGCGCTCATCGACGAGCGCATGCCGGTGGTGGTGCTGGCGATGCGCGATTCGGTCTATGACAAGGTCATCAACAACATCCAGCAGGTGAAGGCGCGTCGCGGCACGGTGATCGCCATCGCCACCGAGGGCGACAACCGCATCCGCCGCGAAGTCGACCATGTCTTCTATGTGCCGGAAACGCTCGAATGCCTGACTCCGCTTCTGTCGATCATCCCGCTGCAATTGCTTGCCTACCATATGGCGGTCCTGCGCGGCTGCGACGTCGATCAACCGCGCAACCTCGCCAAGAGCGTGACGGTGGAGTAGGCGGGCCTTGCCCGCCTGCTCTTCATCGAACATCCATCGCTCGTAGGGGCGGCTCTAAAGCCACCTGTGGGGGCCTTAGGACATGGGAACGCCCAGAGGATCCGTCGGACGGATTCCGCCCGACAAATGACAACGGCCCCGGATCCTTGCTCCGGGGCCGTCGCGCATTCCAATAAATGACTCGTCTACCGGTCGATCTCGCCCAGCACGATGTCGATGGAACCCAGGGTCGCCACCACATCGGCGATCAGCATCGGCTTCTCCGAGGCCTTCAGGATCGCATCGAGCGCCGACACCGCGGTGAAGCAGGGGGAACGCACTTTGCAGCGCAGCGGGATTTCGGTGCCGTTGGAGATGATGTAATAGCCCAGTTCGCCGCGCGGCGTTTCGGTGCGCACATAGGCGTCGCCCTTGGGCGGACGCACTCTCTTCGGCAGTGTCTCGTGGACATCCCCTTCGGGCAGGTTGTCCAGCGCCTGGTGGCAGATCTTGACCGACTCGGCCATCTCATACACGCGGACCATGTAGCGATCCCAGCAGGAGCCAATCGGGCCGAACTGCCCGGTGCCAACAATCACCTTCCAGTCGAAACGGTCGTAGATTGAATACGGATCATCGCGGCGCAGATCCCAATCGACACCCGAACCGCGCAGGTTCGGTCCAGTGACGCCATAGGAGATCGCGATGTCCTTGGGCAGGATGCCGACGTTGCAGGTGCGATTGATGAAGATGTGATTGTAGGACAGAAGATCGTTGAAGTCCTTCAGCTTCGGCTCGAAGTAGCGCAGGAACTGCCGGCACTTGTCGGTCCACCCCTCGGGCAGATCGCGTGCCAGCCCGCCGACCCAGATGTAATTGTACAGCATGCGCGCGCCCGTCAGCCACTCGAACAGATCGAGGATCATCTCCCGATCGCGGAAGGCCCAGAGAAACGGCGTGAACGCCCCCATGTCGAGGCCGTAGGTGCCCAGCGCCACCAGGTGGCTTGCGATGCGTTGCAATTCGCAGGTGATGACGCGGATGTATTCGACCCGCTCCGGCACCTTCAGGCCCATCAGCCGCTCGACCGCCACGGCATAGCCCATGTCCTGCGACATGGCGGCGATGTAGTCCATCCGGTCGCAGAACGGCACCACTTCGGCGTAGGGGAGATTCTCGGCGTGCTTCTCGAAACAGCGGTGCAGGTAGCCGATGTGTGGTTTGATGCTCAGCACCACTTCGCCGTCCATCTCCAACTGCAGCCGCAGCACGCCGTGCGTCGACGGGTGCTGGGGGCCCATGTTGATGCTGTAACGGTCGGTCAGGTAGGCGCCGGAATACTTCGACTCTATCGGCTCGCCGGCCACGTTGAACAGCAGATCATCGTCATCCCACTCGTAGCGTGATGTCGACTGCGGGGCAAAAATGTCGTGCATGCAAAACCGCCTGGTTTCTCGGGTCGTTTAGCCCGGCAGCGCCGGCTGCGGCATGTAGGTCAGGTGATACTTCGCGTCCAGACCCAGTTTGTAGCGCGACCGGAACCGCTGGTCGCCGACGAAATAAACGTACACATACGGGTTGCCCTTGACCATGTCGACCTGCGGCTTGGGCCACCCCTTGCTGCCGATGGTGTATTCGCCGTTGGGCAGATTGGGAAATTCGAAGGAAATCAGCCCCTGCCCCGATGAATCCGCCACAATCATCCGGACCGTCATCGGCCGGTTGACACGTACATAGAAGTACTCGAGGTAATCCGACGCCGGGCTTCCCGCCTTCTCCCGCTCCGATCTCGATTCCACCACCAGGGCGGTGTCGCGCGTGAACGGACGCAGGTTCGCGTAGTTGGGCGCAAAACGCGCGAAGTCCGCGTCGCCGCGGATCAGATAGCCGTAGGAGCGGTCGAGCAACTCGGAGGAGGAAGGATTCGCGGTCGGTGACCCCGAATCAGTTCCGCCGCCGCACGACACCGCCACGGCCGCCGCGACGGCCAACGCCAGGCCTTTCCATATCATGCTGGTCGCTCTCGCCATGATGAATTCCTCAGGTTACAATCATCAGGGATGAATACCAACTGTGAGCGTCTTGCCGTCGACCGACGCGCGAATCCGCTCGACTTCTTCCGGGCTGTAGGTAGCATAGTGGTAGATCAGGTTGTCCCGGTTGTAGACCGAATTCTCATACTCCTTGGTCATGTACAGGCACTCGGTCGGACAGGGCACGGTGCACAGGGCGCAATAGCAACACTTGGCAAAGTCGATGTCGAAGCGCAGGACATGCAGCTTCTTCTTCTGCCCGTCCGACGTGGTACCCAGATCCTCGTCTTTGCCCGCCTTGGCGGTCTCGATCGCGATGCAGTCGACCGGGCAGACGCGCGCGCACTGCAGGCAGCCAATGCAATCCTCGATGCGGTTGAACAACTGCCCCTTGGCGCCCAGCGGCAGATCCCAGGTCTCGTCGGGATACTGCAACGTCACCGGTTTCTTCCACAGATGCTGCCAGGTCAGTTTCAACCCGACGATCAGCGACCAGAAACCCTTCAGGTGATAGGCTACGGCTGACATCGACACCCCGCCTCTCGTTAGATCCCGCTCAAATCCGGGTTCCGCACTTCGGCCGGCCTGGACTTGGCATCCGGCACTTCCTTGAAGACCCAATGCCCGCGGTCGTGATCCTTTCCTTCCGGATACGGCACCTTCAAACCGCGGTAGTACTCCTGCACCTTGTAGTCCTTGCGCAGGGGCCACCCCTCCCAATCGTCCGGGCACAGGATCCGCCGCAGATCGGGATGCCCCTCAAAGACGATCCCCATCATGTCGTAGGCCTCGCGCTCATGCCAGTTGGCGGTCCCGAACACGTCCGACACCGTCGGGACACGCGGGTTCTCGCGGTCGGTCAGTTCGACCTTCAGGGTGATCCTGTGTCGGTGCGCCATCGAGTACAAATTGTACACCACGCCCAGGTTGGTCTTGTCGTCGGTGGCCGACAGGCACATGAGCGAGGTCAATTCCAACCCCGGCTGCGTGGCCAGATAGCGGCAAACGTCGGCGATCGCGTCGGTGGCCACCACGCACGAGGGATCGACTCCCTCGACCAGCGGCCCGATCTTGTCGCCGAAGACGCCCTGCAATTTCGCGTGTATTTCCTGGGTTGTCATAGATGCCGTCTCCCGCTACGCCGACATGACCGGGGCGAGCTTCTTGCCGATCAGGTCCTCTCGCTTGATCTTTTCCTGCAGGAGAATCAAGCCCTCCAGCAGCGCCTCCGGACGGGGCGGACAGCCGGCCACGTAGACATCCACCGGAACGATCTGATCGACGCCCTTCAGAACATGGTAGCCGTGTTTCCAATAGGGCCCGCCGCAGGTCGCGCAGGAGCCCATCGAGAGCACATACTTCGGCTCCGGCATCTGCTCGTAGAGCCGCTTGACGCGCAGCGCCATCTTCATCGTCACCGTGCCGGCCACAATCATGAGGTCGCTCTGGCGCGGCGAGGCGCGCATCACGCCCATGCCGAAGCGGTCGATGTCATACCGCGATGCCGCCGTGGCCATCATCTCGATCGCGCAGCAGGCCAGGCCGAAGGTCATCGGCCACACCGACGACTTCCGCGCCCAGGCAAACAGACTGTCCACCGAGGTCACGATCACGTTGTTACCGTGACGTCCCTCCAGGGACAGGGTTTCCTGCGCCTTCTGTACGACTTTTTTCTCGGTTTCGGTCAGGCCCATACTCGCAACCCTTTCGGTCGGTTATGTCCTGTCTTGGTACGGTGCATCCGGTCCGGTCATTGCCGGAACCGGAAATCGTTATGATACAAGACGTTTCTGCAAGAAATCAACCGGTTTGCCCTGGTTCTGCGCAGCCGGTTTCAACGACAGGAGTGTGTCAATGTCCAGGACCATCGACCGCCGCGAATACGAACCCAACTCGGTAATGCCCGTGTCCATGCGGATGGCATCTTCAGGGCAGGCCTCCACGCAGTACCCGCAAAAGACACAGCGGCCGATGTCGATATCAAACGACTTGGGCCGTTTCTCGATATTCGGGTCGGAGACTTCTTCCGCCACGATCTTGATGCAAAACGCCGGGCAGACTGTTTCGCACATCATGCACGCCACGCACCGCGGCGTGCCATCGGGGCGTTGCGTCAGCCGGTGCAGACTGCGCAGACGCTCGGCCGCCGGACGGCGCTCGTCCGGGTACTGATAGGTCACCGCGCCGGGCGGCACGCTCTTGATGCCGATCGCCCGCAACGTATGCCGCCACATGTTGACGCAAAAATGCCGGCCGGTGACCCACAGCCCGCGCAACACCTCCGGCAGATAGATCCGCTCCCAGAAATTCAACGCGCGGCGTCGCGCCGAGACATTCACCACATGGACCGTGCGTGTCGTCATCACTCTCAAAGTTCTACCGGCAAAGCCGCCGGCGGGATTCGGCCTTTCTCAATCCAGCCACAGAACGATCGCCGCGGTCACGATCGTGTTGGCCAGAGACAGCGGCAACAGGACCTTCCAGCCGAGGTTCATCAACTGGTCAAAACGGAACCGCGGCAGCGTCCAGCGGATCAGCATCAACAGCCAACAGAACAGGCAGACCTTCACGATAAACGAGATCACCCGCATCCCTTCGACCAGCCACACATTCAGGTCCCACCGCCCGCCCCACGGGAAAACGAACCCGGTATCGGCCAGATACGGCACCTGCCAGCCGCCGAAGAAGAAGGTGGTCAGAAGCGACGCGATCAGCACCGTCTCGATGAAATCGGCGAACATGAACATGCCGAACTTCATCGACGAGTACTCGAGGAAAAAGCCGATGATCTCCGATTCGCCCTCGGGAATGTCGAACGGGATCCGCTTGTTCTCGGCGATCCCAGCGATCATGAACAGCAGGAACCCGACCGGCTGGTAGAAGATCCCCCACGCCGGCAGAACGCCGAACAGCAGCCGCCCCTGCGCCTTGACGATTTCCATCAGCGACAACGTCTGAAAGATCATGATGATCCCGACCAGCGTCAGGCCGATGGTGATTTCGTAAGAGATCATCTGCGCCGAGGCGCGGATGCCGCCGAGCAGCGCGTAGTTGTTGTTCGATGACCAGCCCGCCAGCACCACGCCGTACACCGCCACCGACATCATCGCGAAGATGAACAGGATGCCCACGTTGACACTGGCGACCTGCAGCGGAATCAAATATCCCGCGATGGTGATCTGATGCCCGAAGGGGATGACCGCGAAGGTGAGTAGCGCGAAGAATAGTGACAAAACCGGCGCCAGCGAAAACAGGAATCGGTGTTTCGTGTTCGGGATGAAATCTTCCTTGGTGAACATCTTGACCGCGTCGGCGATGATGTGGAACAAGCCCCACAGCCGCAACCCGAGGATCCTGGCGCGGTTGGCGCCGATACGGTCCTGCATGATCGCCGACTGCTTGCGTTCCACCCAGGTCAGAATCCCGGCCAGCGTCAGCACGAACATCACGATGAAGACCGTGGTGGCGATGGCGGCACTGATGGTCACTGTGGTCAGCATGAGGTAGGGTCCATCCCGCTACGCGGCCGGCACGGCGTCCTTTCGGGCCGACGGATTCAGGCCGGTGCGGCCCAGCGCCTTGTATGTGAGCCCGTGGAAGTAGTCGTTCTGCGCCGCCAGTTCATTGAAGCAGGCTTCGGCGACGCGCGGGGCGGCGGCGATTTCCAGACGCGCCCCCAACTCGGCGAGGATCTCCAGCAACGGGCGCGACTGTCCGACCGGCTCGATCGCCGCCCAGTAGCGCTGCACATGCCCGGCGAAATTCGTCACCGTGCCGTCGGTTTCGGCGAAAGTCGACATCGGCAGCGCGATGCCGGCGCGATCGGTAACCATCGAGCGATGGGTCCGAATCGCGATCAACCCGTCCAGCTTGCCGGCCAAGGCCGCGAATCCCGCCTCGTGCGGGCCCATGACAAACTCTCCGCCGATCACAATCAACAGTTTCACTGTGCCCTTGGCCGCGGCCTCCAGGACCGCATCCGACGTCACCGCCGAGCCCAGGATGCGTTCGGCCCCGAAGGAGTTGGGGTACAGGTCGGCTTTGCGCAGCAGGTTGTCTTCCACGCCCCGCGGGTCAGGGGGACAGCGGTGCGCGAGTTTTTCGGCTTTGATGCCATCACGGAAGAGCCGCTTGACCGCCCAGTATTCCTCGTTGGAGAGTGTGGGCGGCGCAATAATCCCGACCGCGCCGGCGCCGTGCGCCGCCACCGTGCGGTTGATCGCCTCATCGGCCGACGCCAGCGCCGCCGTCCAGGTGGCCGGCATGCCCGCCACCAGCGGCTCGCGCAGACGGTCGTCGGCTTCGATGGCCTTGTACGAGTACCGCCCGGCGTCGCACATCCAGTAGCCGTTCACGTCCAGGTTCGGGCGCGGCTTGTAGCGCGCGATCAGCTTGCCGTCGTTATGATGCGTGCGGCGGCGGTTGGTGTGAATCTCGATGGAGCAACCGCGCGCGCACCCGTGGCAGACCGAGTTGGTCTTCGAGAGGTACCACACCCGGACCTTGAAGCGGAAATCCCGATCCGTCAGGGCGCCGACCGGGCAGACATCCGCCAGGCAGCCGGAGTAGGGATTGTCGACGACCTTGCCCTCGGTTGGCAGCAGTTCGGCCCAGTGCCCGCGGTTGAAGATGCTCAACTCGTGCGTGTGTGTAATCTCGTCGACAAAACGAGTACAACGGGAACAGAGAATGCAACGCTCCGAGTCGAGAATGATATGCGGCCCGACCGGAATCGCCTTGTGCTTTTTCAGTTTGTCTTCCAGGAAGGTCGAATCATAGCGGCCAAACTGCATATAGAATTCCTGTAATTTGCACTCGCCCGCCTGGTCGCAAACCGGGCAGTCCAGCGGGTGATTGGCCAGCAGGAACTCGAGGATCGCCTGCCGCGCGGTCTTGACCGGCTCGGTGGTGGTGTGCACCACCATCCCGTCGGTCACGAACGTGTAGCAGGCGATCTGCAGCTTCGGCGCCTTCTCCACCTCGACTAAGCACATGCGGCAGGAGCCGGCAATCGGCAGCCCCGGATGGTAGCAATAGTGCGGGATGAAGATGCCGAGCTTCTCGGCCGCCTGGATGATGGTGGAGCCGGCGGCGACTTCGATCTCACGCCCGTCGATGGTAATTTTCGGCATACGGCGTCGGTCTTACGCGTTGTAATTGGCAGGGGTGCCCAGCCCCTCGTACTTGACGTACTGCCGGTCGTACTCCTCGATCGGCACCATGTCGATGGTTTCCCACGGGCAGTTTTTCTCGCAGAGACGGCAGCCGATGCACAGATCATCGACCACGCGCACCGTCTGCGCAAACTTCGGATTGCGCGGATCGGGCCCCGGAATCGGCACGATGCAGTTGGGCACCGGGCAGAAGTCGATGCAGACCTCGCAGCCGGTGCAACCTTCCTCGACGATGACCGCCATCAATTTGGGTCGTTTCTTCTCTTTGGCCTTTGCCGTCGTTTCCGCCATACTCGCCCTTGCCCTTGGTTGCTTGTTCACGTCCCCTGTGCCGTCTTAACCGGCCGTCACCGGCTCGCCGATGTGTGTCGGCCGCAGCGGCAAGGCCTCGACCGGACGGGCCTTCGCCAGCCATTCCTCGAACTCGGCGCGGAATTTGGTGACGTAACTGATCACCGGAAGCGCCGCCGCGTCGCCCAGCGGGCAGATGGTGTTGCCCACAATATTCCTGGCCACGCGCACCAGATTGTCGATGTCGCCGGGACGTCCCTTGGCATGGATGATCCGCTCAACGATCATCGCCAGCCACGCGGTCCCTTCGCGGCACGGCGTGCATTGCCCGCAGGACTCGTGCGCATAAAACCGAATCAGCACCATCAGCGCTTCGGGAATCGAGACGGTCTCGTCCAGAACGACCACACCCGCCGAGCCCAGCATCGAGCCGATCTTGGCCAGCGAATCAAAATCCATCGGCACGTCGATCTCATCGGCGCGGAGAATCGGCGACGAGGAGCCGCCCGGGATGACCGCCTTCAGGGCGCGTCCACCGACGATTCCACCGGCGACATCATAGATCATCGTGCGCAGACTGGTTCCCACCGGCAGTTCGTACACGCCCGGCTTGTTGACTCGCCCCGAGATCGAATACATCCGCAGCCCGCCGTTGCGCTCGGTCCCCAGCGCCGCAAACGCCGCCCCGCCCATCTCGACGACGAACGGGACATAGGCCAGCGTCTCGACGTTGTTGACCACCGTCGGGCAGCGCATGTAACCCTCCACGGCGGGGAAGGGGGGCTTCAGACGCGGCCAGCCGCGCTTGCCTTCGAGAGATTCCAGGAGCGCCGTCTCTTCGCCGCAGATGTAGGCGCCCGCGCCGCGGTGCACCACTATCTCCAGCGGGAAATCGTGCCCCATGACCTTGTCGCCCAGGATGCCCGCCGACTTTGCCTCCGCGATCGCCTGCTCCAGACGTGCGATGGGAAGATCGTATTCGCCGCGCACATAGATGTAGGCGCGGTGGGCGCGAATCGCCCAGCAGGTGATGATGATCCCCTCCAACAGCAGGTGGGGGTCATGGATCATTACGTACTTGTCCTTGCAGGTCCCGGGCTCGCCCTCGTCGGCGTTCACCACCAGGTAGCGCGGCTTCGGCGAATCATTCGGCAGGAAACTCCATTTGCGTCCGGCCGGAAATCCCGCGCCGCCCAGGCCGCGCAGGTTGGAGGCGATCACTTCCTGGGTCAGCGCCTCGGGCGTCATGGCAAACGCCTTCTCCACACGGCTGTAGGCGCCGTGACCGCGCGCCACCGACAGGGTGTGCGAGTCCTGGACTCCGATGTTCCTGGTGACCAGCTTCAACATCGTCTCAGGAGTTCTCCCGGATGATCCGGGCGACCGAATCTTTGGTCAGGTTGCCGATGTACGTATCGTCAAATCGCATGGCCGGGGCGCACTCGCAATAGGCCAGGCATTCGACCTCGGAGAGCGTAAAGCGGCCGTCGGGCGTCGTCTCGCCCACCTCGATCCCCAAAATCTGCTTGATGTGCTCCCGCAAGTCGACCGCGCCGGACAACCAACAGGATATGTTGCGGCACAGTTGTATGTGATGTCTGCCCAACGGACGACGCGGGTACATCGTGTAGAACGTCACCACCTGGTGGATCTCGTTGAGCGGCCGTTCGAGCACCTCGGCGACAATCATCTCCACCTGGTAGGAGATCCAGCCGAACTCGCGCACCGCCAACCACAAGATCGGCAGCGTCGCCGAGCTCTTGTCCGGATACTTGGCAAAGATCGCGTCGATCTCCCGACGCGCCGCCTCGCTCCAGGCCACCGGGCCCGGATGGTCCTGCATCCCATAATCGATCGTGCTCAGATCGTGTGTTCCGGTCGTCTGTGACATGCGCTGCTTGGGTTCGGTTACCGGTCCAATTCGCCGGCGATCATGTTGATGGTTCCGAAGGTGGCGATCACATCGGCGATCATGCCGCCTTCAATCATACGGTCCAGACCCTGCATCAGGTAGTAGCAGGGCGGGCGACAATGCACCCGGTAGGCCCGCCCGGAGCCGTCAGAGACCATGTAGAATCCCAGCTCACCGTTCGCCGCTTCGTTGGCGATATAGATTTCTCCCGGCGGCGGCTTGAGGCCCTCCCCCTCCATGATCAGCATGAAGTGGTTCATCAGGCCCTCGATGTTGCTGTAGGTGTCTTCCTTCGGCGGCAGCACCACCGACTTGTCGTTGACGTTCACCCGCCGGGCATGCAGCCGATCGGCGCCGTCGAGGGTCGGGTCGGGACGCACCGTCCGCAGCAAGAGATCGGCGGTCATCCCCATCTTGGCTGAGTCCACCATCTCGGCGCCGGACAGCGGCCGTCCGGTCAGGTCGACCCGCACCGGTCCATCGGGAATCTGCTTAATACACTGGCGGATGATCCGGATCGACTGGTGCATCTCTTCCATACGCACCAGGTAGCGGTCGTAATTGTCCCCCACCGCGCCGACCGGGACATCGAAATCCAGCCGGTCGTAAACCAGGTAGGGCTCGTCTTTGCGCAGGTCGCGCGCCCGCCCCGTCGAACGCAGCACCGGACCCGTGAAGCCCAGCGACCACGCCTCCTCCGCGGAGATTATGCCCACATCTTTGACCCGGTCGATAAAGATGCGGTTGCGGGTCAAAAGCCGATCAACCTCCTTGATCTCCAGCACGGCCAAGTCGAGCGCCTTTTCCAGCCGCTCCAGCCAACCGTCCGGCAGGTCGGCTTTGACCCCGCCCACCTTCACATACGATACGGTCAGCCGCGCGCCGGTCAGCTCCTCAACCAGCTCGTAGAGATACTCACGCGCCTTCATCAGGTAGATGAACCCCGTCATCGCCCCCAGTTCCATCGAGGAGGCGGCGATGCAGGTCAGGTGGTCGGTGATCCGCGAAATTTCGGAGATTATGACGCGAATGTACTGGCAGCGTTCAGTGGTCTGCAGATCGAGCAGCTTCTCAACCCCCATGGCGTAGCAGACATTGTTGATGAGGGGGGAGACATAGTTGAGACGGTCGGTGTAGGGGAACACCTGGCCCCAGCCGACCACCTCGGAATCCTTCTCAAACCCGCGGTGCAGGTAGCCGATCTCGATGTCCGAGTGGATGACCTTCTCGCCGTCCAGCGAGGCCAGAATCCGGATGACCCCGTGCATGGCCGGATGCGACGGCCCCATGTTCAGGAGCATGTCGCGGGTGGTCAGGGCCGATTCCGGCGCCGTTTCCGGCGCCGCGGCGGGAGGCGTGGTCACAACGTCGCTCATGTGTAAAACAGGGTCGACGGACGATCGTCCGGAATCGGACGCTCCTCCACCAACGGTTGCCTCTTGTTGACGGGGTAATCCTTGCGCAGCGGATGCCCGACGAATTCCTCGTACATCAGGATCCGCTTCAGATTCGGGTGCCCGTGGAACCGGATGCCGAACATGTCCCAGACTTCGCGCTCCGGCCAGTTGGCGGCGCGGTAAATATCGACGATTGAATCGACCGCGGGGGCCTCGTCGTCGGTCGGACGGGTCTTGATCCGCAATCGATCGTTGCGCGACGTCGAGTAGAGATGCACCACGACTTCAAAGCGCGGCGCGAGCTCCATCCGCAGCCGGTCCCAGGCGGTCAGATCGGTCAGAAAATCGTAATCGCATTCCGGGTCGTCATGCAGGAAGCGCATCACGTCGTGATAGCGCTCCGGGGCGACAACGGCGGTGTGGTCGCCGCGGTGGGCGTGGGTCTCCAGCACGGCGTCGCCAAACTGCGCGCGCAGTCTGACCAGGGCCGGGTGTTCGGTAAGCGTGACGTCGGTCATGGGATCTAGTTCCGGGGTCGCTCAACGACGGAGCCGGCCAGCGGGTGCCGCGAGGCCTGGATCTTCGCCTGCAGCTTCATCAGCGCGTCCAGCACCGCTTCCGGGCGCGGTGGGCAGCCGGGAATGTAGCAGTCCACGGGGATGATGCGGTCGATGCCCTGCACCGTGGCGTAATTGTCGTAAAATCCGCCGGTGCAGGTGCACACGCCGAAGGCCACCACCCACTTCGGCTCGCACATCTGTTCGTAAACCTTCTTCAGCACCGGCGCCATTTTGTGCGAGATGGTGCCCACGACCAGGAGCATGTCGGCCTGACGCGGCGAAAAGCGCGGCCAGGCGGCGCCGAACCGATCCAGATCGTAGTGCGCCGACGACACCGACATGTACTCCATCCCGCAACAGGCGGTCACAAACGGGTAAGGGAACAGCGACCACTTCCGCGCCCAGGCAATGCCGTCCGAAAGTCGCGACGTGATGAATCCGCCCTGATCAGCGTTCAATCCCACTGGAAGGCTCCTTTCTTCCAGATGTACCACAACGCCCAGGCCAGGATCCCGATAAACACCAGCATCGAGTAAAAGGCCAGCAGGCCGACATCGCGGAAGACCACCGCCCAGGGAAACAGGAAGGCCAAGTCGATATCAAAGATCACAAACAGGATCGCAATGAGGTAGAACTTGACGCTGAACGGCCGCCCCGGCGTGTCGAACGGACTTTCGCCGCACTCAAACGGCTCCTGCTTGACGCTGGTCCGCACCCGCGGACCGAGCCACTCGCCCAGGAAGTACATCACCGCCACGATCAATCCGATGAACGAGGCGAAGACGAGAATCGGCCAATAGTGATTAATTTCTCAATCCTCCGCAAAAATAAGAACGGCCGAAGCCGTTCTCATCCTCTTCCGTGGATCGAGGCGGCCCGATCGGGTCATTCGACCGGGCGCCCCGCGGCTACTTCTGATAGTACTCGGCGTTGCGGGCCGTGAACTCCGCCCACTTCTCGGGCACTTCGCTCTCTTCGAATATCGCCTCGACCGGGCAGGCCGGCACGCAGGCGCCGCAATCGATGCATTCGGCCGGGTCGATAAACAGCAGTTCCGATTCCTCGAATTCTGGCTCTTCCTTGGTCGGATGGATGCAGTCCACCGGACAGGCTTCGACACACGCGGTGTCTTTTGTCCCGATGCACGGCTCGCAGATAACGTACGTCATGTCGATCGGCTCCTCCTGCGGCCGCCGGTCGCCAAAGACCGGTGCCGCGTTTCGGTATACAGTCGATCACGTCCGCAGGCAAGCAAAATTGCCGTCCGGCGCGATCCGATCACGTCAACTCACTGACGCCCACGCCTGCGATTTGTTGGCGACAAAATCCCGCAGGCTGACAGACTCCAGAAAACTGCGCAACTTCACATTCAATTGCTCCATCGGATGGATGATGTTGCAATTGTCATACTGCGGGCATCTGTATCCCTCACTGTCGAAACAAATTACGACATCCGACTGCCCCTCGATCACGTCAATCACCTGCGCGAGGCTGACCTCGGCCGGAACGCGGGCCATCGAGTAGCCCCCGTTTTTTCCCTGATGCGAACGCAGAAGCTGAGCGCTTTTCAACTCGTGGAAGATCTTGGCCAGCAACTTACCGGGAATCCGATACTGCTCGGCGACCTCGCGAACTGTCACGATCGTGCCGGGCGGCTGCGAGGCAATGTGAGCGATGCCGATGAGGGCATACTCCACTTTACGCGTGACATTGAACATGGCAGTCCACCTCCGCCCATCGGGCTTCATGGGCGGCTGATTCTTACCCACTTTCCCCGCAGATAGTCAAGCCGTTTCAGCCCCTTTGGGGTAGTTGTAACGCCATGAATGTCAAAGAGTCTTGCCCGGTGTGACCGTGCGGACGAGAAGGTTTGGCCCATTTGACAAATCTCGTGGTCGTGCATATACTTACCCCGGTTGCTGTTCTGGTCCTCTGGAGTTGTCCACACACTATGCTGTCACAAACCCGAAGAGTTTTTGTCATCCTGTTGTCCTGCTTGGTGATCGCGCTTGCCGTAAAGCCGGAATGCGTGTTTGGGCAGGACACCACCATCTTCATCGCCTTCCAAGACCGTCCCATCTATTTGGGTCAGACCGTGTCCATCCCGCTCTGGATCGCCAACTACACCCACCCGATCGCCGGCTATTCCGTCCTCTTCGCCTTCGACCGGCCGGGGCTTCTGGTTTTTGACGCCGGAACCGTGTCCGACTCGGCCGGAACACTGACCTCGGGGTGGGAATACTTCGAGGAGATCACCTACTCCCCGCAGAGCGCGCGCATTACCTCGATTGCCGATCTCAATCTCAACGGTCAACCCGGTCCGATCCCATCGCTGACCCTGGGTGAGACCCTCGTCTTTGTGCGCGCCCGTGTCCCCTGCAACGCCGACACGATTTCCGGAACGGTCGCTCACCTCGAAATCGAAGGGCTCGCCGAATTCTCCGACCCCCAGGGCAACCTCATTTTGCCGGTGTCCGCCACCCGGGGTACATTGACCCTGACCGACCCATTGCCCGGCGATCTGGATTATTCCGGCGCGCTGGATGTCATCGATGTCGTGCAGGCAGTGGGTTGCGCCTTTCGCGGCAGTTGTCCAACCGCCTGCGGCTCATCCCCGGCCGATCTGGACTGCAGCGGGGCGGTCGACGTGGTCGATGTGGTGGCCATGGTCGGCTATGTCTTCCGGGGGGCGGCCCTCCCCGTGTGCCCGTGAGCCGGAAATCAGAGTCAAAATCAACTGGAACTTACGGGACCGAATCTTCGTTTAACCACTGACATCATCTGCTGAAATGCGCATCGGAGGCCGGCGACACATACGCGCGTTCTGATTGAGCCTTGGCATCTTTGCCAGTCGACACCAAATCAAGGATGGGTAAATGCGCCGCCGGCTATCCTGCTGTTGCCTGATCGCAATATTGATTGTCCCGCTCGAATCATTCGGACAGACCCCTGAGTCCTTCTCGGCCCTCTCAGTGCATACGTCTGAGACCCGCGGCGCCTCCTGGGCCAAGCGCGTCTGGCGTTCCGAACTGACCCGTACGATTGTTGCCGGCGTGGCGCTCACACGGCTGGCGACCCACTTCGATTCGCGGGCCCGCCATGACATGACCTCACAGAACTGGCTGGAATTCGGCGGGGTCGATGTCGGCGACACTTATGGTGATGGAGCCCAACTGGTGGGCTTGTCGTTGGCGACGTGGGGACTGGGCGTCGTGACCGGCAAACCGGAATTACGCCAAAGCGGCCGCACAATGATCAAGGGTCTTGTCTTGGATGCCCTGTTGGTTGCTTCCCTCAAATCAGCCGTCGGCCGGTCGCGCCCCGATGGCTCCGACACCCGCTCATTTCCTTCCGGCCATACGTCCGGCGCCTTCACTATCTCCACCATCCTCGCCCGGCGGCATGGCTGGAAGATCGGCATTCCCGCGTTCGGTCTGGCGGCCTTCGCTGGAGTGGCTCGCATGGAGGATGACCGCCACTACCTCTCCGATGTCGTTGCCGGGGCGGCGTTGGGGATTGCCGTGGGCCAATTGGTCACCCCCAGGCCGCGCAGGGAAGAGGCCGGGTTGCATGTGGTCGCCGGCCCCACCAGGGTCGGGTTGAGGTTGAAATTCTGACTTGACCCGATTGCCTCAATCCCCGGCGATTGTCTACATTCCAACCACCGGTGGAACGTATCCTCAGGCAGAGGATCGGCCCGGTCGACGTTGTCTATCACGGAGGGAGATTCGCATGCCAGCTCGTGCCGCGTCCGCGGAATGGAAAGGAACGTTGAAGGAGGGCCACGGGATCATGAAGATGACCAGTGGCGCCTACGAAGGGCCCTATACCTTCGCCTCGCGCTTTGAGTCGGGGAAGGGCACCAACCCCGAAGAGCTGATCGCCGCCGCCCACTCCGGCTGTTTCTCCATGGCCCTTTCGGGCGCCCTGGAGCGCGCCGGCTTCAAGGCCACCAGCATTAAGACGACTGCCACCGTCCATTTGGACAAGCTGGGCGACGGAATGGGAATCGTCCGGATTGATCTGGATTGTGTGGCCCAAGTCCCCGGCATTGATCAGAACAAATTTCTCGAGACCGCCGAGGGCGCCAAGAAAGGATGCCCGATTTCCAAGGCGTTGGCCGCGGTCCCGGAAATCACCCTCAAAGCCAAGCTTGTCTGATCTGGCGGCGCAGAGGTTCGGCGGACGGGGCGCCTCGGCGCCCCGTTTTCCGTTGGGGCGCTACGTCAGGATCGGTTGCGGCCGCGCGGCGCTCCCCCAGAGTTCCAGCAGACGGTCCTTGCCACTCTCAAATGCCTCCGCCTGCGCCTCCACAACCTGCTCCGCCGCCTCCGAGGTCAAATCGCGGGTCTCGTTGATGAACGATGCCACGCGGGCGTTGTAAAGCGGGGTGGCGATCTCGAGGAGCTTGTAGCGATTGGCCGGCCACTGATGGAAGACGACCGCCAATTCGTAGAGCACTTCCACCCATTCGGCGATCTCGATGCGGAAGTCGGCATCCTCCCGCTGCGCCCAGCGGCGGATCGACTCGAATGTGTGCGCGCGGAAGACCTGCTGCCAGAGGACCCCGAACTTGTCGAGTCCCTCGCGGAAGGCGCGGCAGAGCGCGGCGTGATTGACTTCAATCGGCTCCGGTTCCTGCCCGCCCGCCTGCCCGAAGATCTCGGTCGGCTCCGAGCCGCGGACTGTCTTCCAGAACATCTCGTTCTGTTCCATCAGGGCAAAGAGCGTGTAGATCACCTGGCGGAACATCGGCCCGAGCGCCGCGGCCGGATCCTTGGCGTCATGGACTTTGACGCCCAGCCGTGCCTGGCAGACACGAAACCCCGTCACCAGCGCGCTGGTGGTCATCCAGATGTCGATGCCGAAACGGGCCACGTCGGTGTCCCAGACATCCTGCCGCATGTAGTAGCGGGCCAGCGGCCCGGAAAAGGCGAAGTCGCCGCCGATGGGCTGACGGATCCGCCACCCGTAGAGCGCCCGCGTGAGGCTGTAGACGACGTTGTTGGTGATCGTGCCGTCGTACTTGTACCGCGTGTAGATCGGCGCCACAAAGTCGTAGCCATGACCAATCACCGGCGTCAGAAGTCGCGGCACCCAGTCGTTGCTGATGGAGCGCAAATCGGAATCCACCACCATACAGGCGGCCGCGTCCAGACGGTCGGCCGCTTCGAAGATGGTGCGCAGCGCCGATCCCTTGCCGGGCAGCCCCCGGTAGATGGTCACGATCCGCTCCTGCCAGGGCAGACTGGCCGCCTCGCGTGCCAGTTCGCGCGAGTCGTCCGTTGATCCTCCGTCGGAGATGATGATCACCGACCGCTTGTCGGGGAAATGCTCGTGCAACCCCGAAGAGACCATTCGCACCACGTGACCGATGGTCTCTTGATTGTTGTAGCAGGGGATGCCGGCAACGATGTCGGCGCGGTCGATCTGCTCCAGCCGGCGCACCAGCCAGGGACGCAGCGAGGTGTCGTATTTGGTCATGGTCTGCCCGCGTTGTCCTCCGCGACCGCCGCCAGCAACCGGTCGCCGAAATCGGGCAGCGCCGCAAAGACCCGGTTCCAGTTGGGTATCTGCGGCGCCCCGAGGGGATCGTCTTCCATCAGCTCACCCGCCTGACGAATCGCGTCGGTGAACATCTCGACCGACTGCCCCTCCGTGTGCCGGTCATACTCCAATCCATTGATCATGGCGTCGCCGTGATAACGCACCGTCATATCCTGCGCGATGCGGCGATAGGTGGCCCGCAGCGAGTTGAAAAAGCCCTTCGAATAGATGACATCCTCGGTCGCCAGCGTGGCAAACAGGCAGCAGGCGATGTCCACCGCCATCTTGTGCAGGCCTCCGCCGGCATCCTCCAGGGAAAGCTCCTGGTGTTTGTGGTCGTAATTCTCGCAGAGCTCGGCCTGACAGATGCGTTTGCGCGAGCAGTTGCGGTAGATCTCGGACAGCATGCCGATCTCCAGCCCCCAGTCCGATGGAATCCGCGCCAACCGCGCCAGGTTGGTCATCATCGAAAACTCCCCGGCCAGGGGATAACGAAAACTGTCGAAGTACTCGAGGCTGGGGCGCGGCCCCACCATGATCGTCAACGCGCGCAGTAGCGGCGTGACGAACAGCCGCGTCACCCGCCCGTGCATCCGGTTGGTCACCCGCGCGTAGTATCCTTTGCAAAACTCGAAGTCCAGCTGCAGCGAGACGACCGGATAGATGAGCCGCGCCAACAGCTCGCGGGTGTAGGTGGTGATGTCGCAGTCATGCAGGGCGATCACATCGCTGTTTCCCTCGGCGATGATGTAGCCGTAGGCCAGCCAGGCCTGCTTGCCCTTGCCGTCCGGTCCCGGCGGCAGCCCGGCGGCGGCGATGAGGTCGATCAGCGCCTGCAGGCGAGGACCGTGGAACCACATCACGGTGGTCTTCTGAGGCAGGACCGAGAAGTACTCGCGCGCGTGGCGGTACTCCTCGGCGGAGCACGGTCCGAGAGATACGACAATTTCCCGCAGGTACCGCGCCCCTTTCAATTCCTCGACGATGTTGCGCAGGGCCGGCTGCGACAGTTCGGAGAACAGCGACGGGAGCACCAGCGTGACCCCGCGTTGTCGGGTGATGGACTCCAGCTCGCGCTCCATGCGGGGCAGGTCGGTCACGCCCAGCCGGTGAAACGTGGCGATCACGCCGCCTTGGTAGAAATCTCCCATCGGAGGTCCTCCCTTCTTAATTTATACGGGAGGCGGAGGCCGACGGCGGGCGTGCGGATTGAAAAAAGCCCCGGATTCCGTGCGGAATCCGGGGCTTCACTCGCGGTGCGCGGCGGACTACTTCAGATGCTTGGAGACCAGTTTGGTCATCTCAAACATCGAGACCTGCGAACGGCCGCCGAAGATGGTGCGCAGCGCCGAGTCGGCGTTGATCATCGTGCGCTTCTTGGCATCCTGCAGGCCGTTCTTCTTGATGTAGGCCCACAGCTTCTTGGTGACCTCGGTGCGCGGCATCGGCTTCATGCCGATCACGGCGCCGAGGGCCTCCGATGGCTGCATCGGCTTCATGAATGCCGCATTCGGCTTGCGGGCGGTTTTCTTTTTCGGGGCCGCCTTCTTCGCCGTCTTCTTGCGCGGGGCCGCTTTCTTGGCGGTCTTCTTCGTCTTCTTCGCCGCCTTCTTGGCCTTCTTCATTGGCATACCTGCCTCCGTGTGAGTGGTGGTTTGAACGCTGACAACGGGAACACGCTTGATATTTGCGATGCGATCGACTCTCGTCCCTGCGTTGCCGACCGCTTCTTTCCCTCTGAAATCCCTCGCTCTCCAGAGGCGTTTCCCTCTGAATTCGCGTGTACCATGAAGCAGACTCCGAGGGTGCGCAAGCAGAAAATCGCATTTTCCCCTATGAGAACGCGATTTTTTCATAGGAGACCGTCGCCCCCGGATCGGCGGGACGCCTTGGGGGTACCCCCCGCCGACGGGCGATCCGCCCCCATGGTCACCCCGGATCGCCCGCTTCGGACTGGCAATTCCCCCGGGAAAATCCCAGATTAGCCCTGCGACAGGGGGTACCTCGATGGTGAAAATCGCCGCATCCGTGCTGGCCTGCGACTGGACACGTCTGGCCGAAGACACCCGCGCCGTGGTCGCCGCCGGGGCCGACTGGCTGCATCTCGATATTATGGACGGTCATTTTGTGCCCAATATCTCCTTTGGTCCCGACATTGCCGGCGCCTTCCACCGGGTCACCGACACCTTCCTCGATGTCCACCTGATGCTCTCCGACCCGGGGCGCTATGCCGATGCCTTCATTGCAAATGGGGCCCATTCGATCACTTTCCACATTGAGGCGGTCCCCGACCCCAAACCGTTGATTGCCCGCCTGCGCGACAAGGGCATCGGCGTCGGGCTCACGCTCAACCCCGACACCCCCCTGGAGCGGGTCACCCCCTACCTGGGGGAGGTCGACCTGATTCTCATCATGTCGGTGTTTCCGGGGTTCGGCGGCCAGAAGTACATCGAGAGCTCCACCGCACGGATCGCCGCCCTCCGATCCGCGATCGATGCCGGGGGGCATAAGTGCCTTCTGGAGGTCGACGGCGGCGTCAATCTGACCACCTGCCGGACGGTCGTCGACGCCGGCGCCGATGTCCTGGTGGTCGGCTCCGGCCTGTTTGGGACGAAGAATTATGCCGAAACCATTCGGAGACTGCGGTCCTGAACCGCCGGCCCCTCCGTGCCGCGCCCTGCTATTGCTCCCGTCGACGCTGCCTTAATCCAGCGGGAAAATCTCGAGAATGGCTTTGTTTGTGTAGGCCACGTACAGTCTGCCAGTCTGTGAATTGACGGCAAACGCGCGCGGGTCCAGAGCCGGGGTTTCGATGAATCGTGTCCCGAAATGCCGAATCCTGGCCAAGGTCTGAAGCGAACGCTCCTCGACCGACTCGCGCGACGATTGTGGACGGGACGGATCAGAGACCAAGGTGTACCAGGTGCCGCGGGCATCATTGATGGCCAGGTGATGGTTTCCTGAAGTCAGCGTCAGACTCGGCTCCACCAACGAGCCGGAAAACGAACTGGCGCCCGACTGGTACCCGAGCATCCCGAACGACGGGCTGGCCGCCACCCCGCGCTCGCCGCGGAATGCCCAGAGCAGCGGACGGTACCCCGCCTGGCCGGTGCTCATTGCGATCTTGCGCACTCCCGGAATCGGCGCGGTCAGGTTGGCGGTCCGGTCGAACGTCCCCCAATAGTTCAGGTCAATGGCCACGATCACTGTGTCGTTGTAATTGGCCACCAGCAATTCCGACGTGGCCGGATCGATGGCCAGCCCGTAAGGCCAGTTCACCGACGCGCCGACCAGACTGCTGTCGAAGCCGAATCGTCCATCCAGCGCCCAGTTGTCGGCGTCGGTAAAATCGCCGCTCTCGACGTTCAGGCAATACACTTGCCCGTCGAAGCTGAACAGCCCCGGACGGGTCTGATGCGACACAAACACGTCGCCACCGCCCGGCGCCACCGCCAGATGCCCCCCGACCTGCACGGGCTCGCTCGAGTAGTAGATGTCGCTGCGGTGCTCCGCCATGGTGGCGATATTCCAGAACCGCAGGTAGTAGCCATCGCCCGTTTTGAAACAATTGAAAACCACCACATCGCCTGTGACAAACGCGAGGTCGTAGACATTGGCCAGATCGGCAAACTCGACGGCGCCGACCGCGCCGGTCGCCAGATCGATGACGGCTAGGGCCGGCCTGGGACGCACCGCCGTGTCATAGAGGAGGACGCCGCGGTTGGACGCCTCGTCAATCTCCATGCGCGCCGCGCCGGCGTAGGGCAGGGGGATGCAGTCGCCGCCGGCGTCGACGCGCAGCGTCACATCCCTGGTCAGGGTGTCGTTCTTGACCACGGTCACCGTCAACTGAGTGTCGGCCAGGCAGGTGCCCGGCGTCAATGCCAGCGTCATCGTCCGCACCGGCACATCATCGAAACCAAACCGTCCATCGGCGCCGGTGGTCACCGTCTCGAGGTAATCCCCGCCCGACAGACGCACCGTCACACCCTCCGCCGGCTGCAACGACGCCGACAGCGATGAAGGCAGGTAGACCGTTCCATCGACACGGCCAAAGTTGTCCGATCCGTTGTCGTCGTCGCTGCAGCCGGCAACCGTCAGCGCGATCGCGACAATCGTCATGGTGATCATCCGCAGGGAGTGTTTCATCAATTGTCCTGCCAATCTCCTCTTGGGGGTATCCGCATCATGCAAGTTGATACAAAGATAACATACAAACCGCCCCGCGCCAACCGGCGCGGGGCGGCATTATTCGACCCGGTTCTCCGGCCTATTGGCCTGATGCAGGTTTCTGCACGCCCAGGAGTTCGACATCAAAGATCAACGTCGCATTGGGCGGAATCACGGCGGCGGCGCCGGTTGCGCCATACCCCAGCGTCGGCGGGATGATGAGCAGACGGCGTCCCCCCACCCTCATGGAGGCGATGCCCTCATCCCACCCCTTGATGACCCGGCCCATGCCCAGCGGGAACATGAACGCCTGGCCACGGTCGCGGGAAGAGTCGAACTTCTTCCCGTCGGTCAGCCATCCGGTGTAATGCGCCTGCACCAGGTCGCCGGCCTGGGGCAGTTCGCCGTCACCCACCTTCATATCAATGTACTTCAGCCCCGAGGGAGTGGTCACGGTGTCGCCCGTCACCTGAGGGATCGGGGTGTCAACGGGCGTCGGCGGGGGCTGCATCGCCTCCCCGCTCCTGGTCTCCTGCCGCTGGGCTGCTTCCCCCGGCTGTTCGCAGCCGTTGGCGTCCACCTGGCACCCCGGCGGCGAATTCGGGCACTTGTCCTTGCTGTCGGGTACACCGTCACCATCGCCATCCATCGACTTGTTGCCGCATCCGGAGATCAACACAAATGCCGCCAACATCAAGACTGCCTTGAATCGCATGTATCGACCCTCCCGCTGGAATCTTGCATCCTGGAGCAATGCCCCGATTCGCCCCTGTGGCGGGGGCCATGATACGGTTTCTGCCTGGGGTGGTAAACCACAAGTTTCGTGCGGCTCAGATGTTCACCAGGTGAAGCTGCCGCGTGCGCGCCCGGTCGACTTCGCGCAGGTCCGGTCCGCCTTCGGCCACGGACTTTAGATTGGTGAGGAAGAAGGCCCAGGCGACACGGCACCCCATGTGCATCTCCCAGCGGCCATGTGGCGTGTCGGGGATGCCCCACTGCCGCAGGTTTACCTCGCACCAGGGGCCCTGTTTGCGGATGGCGATCTCCACCTCCATCCGGTCGCCGAAGGTGAAACGGATTCGGGTCGGCGGACGCACCTCGAGGATCCACCCCTCGCCGCTCAACCCGCCGTCGTAATACCACTCCCACAAGTACCGATCCTTGGCACGGCAGGCCTCGTTCTCGGCGCGGGACTCATCGGTCGGGAAAGGGGGAAGCTTCACTTTTCCCGCTTTGGGTGGCGGCCCGGCTGATGGCGCAAACTCGGCATTTCGCAGGAACCACTTGCTCAGCCCGCTGGCGGTGCTCAGCAGTGTGAAGATCTCATCCGGACGGGCCTTGATGAAGATTCCCAGTTCGAATTGCGTCCAATCATGTTGCTTGCCCTTGGCCATTATCCCTCCCGGTACCCGTCGATGGGTCAGGATCGTATCGGAAATGCCGATAACAGTCAAGAGGTTAGGCGGATGCGCCCGCGATGGAACGCCCCACCGTCTGGTGGGTTGCGGCGTATAACGGAGTGCCGGTCGCTGCAATAGTGCCCGCCCAACCCGGAGTCGCCCCAATGACGAAATCGCTCAAACTCGCCGCCCTTGCTGTCTTCTGCCTCGTTGCGACGCAGGCCCACGCTCTGTTTCCCAACCTGATGAACTATCAGGGACGTCTCGACGATGCCAACGGCGTGCCGCTGGCCGACGGCAATTACAGTGTCACCTTCCGTCTTTATGATGCCGCCGCCGGCGGGGCATTGCTCTGGCAGGAGACTCAGACGGTGGCTACCGTCGACGGAGTCTTCTCCGTGATGCTGGGTGCGCAGGACACGATTCCGCAGTCGGTCTTCTATGCCGACAGCACCTATCTCGAGATTCAGCCGTCCGGGTCCGACCCGGTGCTGCCGCGCTCGCTCCTGTCAGTGGTGCCCTATGCCTGGCGCGCTCGCAACGCCGACCAGGTGGGCGGGTTCGATGCGGCGCAGGTGGAGGAATCGGCCGAAATTCTGGCAGCCATCGCCGCCCATGCCGCCGTCGCCGATGCCCACCACGACAAGACCATTGATGCTTCCGAGCTGTCCATCGGCACGCTGGCGGAAAGCCGTCTGCCGCAGGGGGCCATCGACTCCAGCGAGATCGAAGTCGAGTCGATCGGGGCCACCCGCCTGATCGATGAGCCGGGCATCGCCCACGCCTATACAACCTCCGTGCTTTTGTCTTCGACGCTCACGCAGGTTGATTCGGTGACCGTCATTGTCCCCAAGGCCGGATGGATTCTGGTCATGGCCAGCGGGTATTTCATCCGCGACCACACCCTCGGCTCGGGCAATTGCGCCGCCACCGTCTCGCTTTCGACCTCACGCACCACCCACAGCAGCGGGAACTCCGCCAAGTTCTCCGTGGTCTCATCGCTGCCCTCCGGCGCCTATGTGAACAACTTCAATGTCACCCGGGTCCTGCAGGTCAACGCCGGCGCCACCAAAGTCTACCTGTTGGGCGATGCGGTGACCGGCAACCCGTTTCCGCGGGTGGAGAACATCAACTTAAACGCCGTCTATTTCCCCACCGCCTACGGCAACATCGAGAACCTGGCCCAGTAGCGCGGGCCCCCGCAGTTTCAGGCGGCGCCGACTTGCGTCGCCTTTTTTTATCCCCTTTTTTGTGGTACGTGCGAACAAAACCGGACGCAGTCGGGTTTGGTGCAGGCAGACCTTATGACCAATCAAGGAGAGGACGACGAATGAAAGTTCTGGTCATTGGCGGTACCGGCACGGTGGGCAAACAGGTGGTGCGCGATCTGCAGGCGGCGGGCGTCGAAGTCGCCCTTGTCACGCGGGATGAGGCCAAGGCGCAGTCCATCCACCCCAACGTCCATGTCCACAAAGGCAGCACCCTCGATCAGGCGTTTGTGCGCAGCGTTTTCAAGGGTTACGACACCGTCTTCATGCTCAATCCCTCCTCGCAGACCGAGACCCATGAGGGGTTGATGGCAGTCAATGGCGCGCGCCTCTGCGGCGTCCGTCGGTTCGTTTACATGTCGGTGCAGGAAGCCGACAGCGCCCAGTATCTGCCCCACTTCGGCGCCAAGGTGCCCATCGAGAATGTCGTCAAGACCTCCGGCATGGAATGGACGATCCTGCGGCCAAACAACTTCCATCAGAACGAACAGTGGTTCAAGTCGGCCATCCTCGATTATGGAGTCTACCCGCAGCCGCTTGGCGACGTTGGCCTCCATCGCGTCGATGTGCGCGACATCTCCGCCGTGGCCGTCATCGCGCTGACCACCGGCCGTCTGAACGGCCAAATGCTCAATCTCGTCGGGCCCGAGGTGTGGACGGGGCCGGCGACCGCCGAGCTCTGGACCCGGCTTCTGGGCAAGCCGATCCGCTACATCGGTCATGACATGGACGCCTGGGAAGTGATGTTCCGCCAGTGGGTCCCCGACTGGCTGGTCTTCGACTGGCGCATGATGTACGAGTATTTCCAGGAGCACGGCCTGAAGGGCACGCCGCAGGACATCGAGCGTCTGACCAAGATTCTCGGACGCCCGCTGATCCGGTTTGAGGATTACGCCAAAGAGACCGCGAAGGCTTGGACCAGTCAGTGAGCGCGTCATGGAAAAGGGCCCTCGCAACGGAGGGCCCTTTTCGCCGGGGCGCTGGTAATGGGGCCTACTTGCAGTTGGTTTGCGCTGAACCTGATTGGGCGCGCACATGCGCGCGGATCTGATCGACGTCCTTGCAGAACTGGTCGTAATCCGACTGATACCCGTTGATGCAGGCGCTCCCGCCCGCTGTGGACTTGGCGTATTTGTTCGGGATCGCTCTCGGCGCCATCTGCACCGCCTTCAATGTCTCCCATCCCACGCGCAGCGAGTTGTCGGGGAGGGGCTTCATGAACGACAGGAGAATTCCCAGGGGTGCTTCAATCTCGCGGCAGACCTGTTGGCGTCCGGCGCTGGGCGCCTGCGCGTTGACCCTGGCATCGAAGAGTACCACAAAGGTCAACCACGGTGCCCACCACGGAAAAGCGTTCCTGCACGACATCCCCCTTGCAGCTTGACGCTTGTGAGTGATCGCGCGATTGGCGCCGCGCCGGCGACGCCACGCCTGGCGCTGCCGTAAAGCAGAGTAAATCACTCCGCTTTGTCAAGGCCTACTTGTGGCAGGGATTCAGGTCGCGCAACGTGGAGAAGATCGTCCGAAGTGAGGGTGGCAGGGATCGAACCTGCGACCACCTGCTTAAAAGGCAGATGCTCTACCACTGAGCTACACCCCCAGGCGCCGGAATTATACGCATCATTTTCGTCCTGAGTCAAACGCATCCGCTTGTTCCGCTTCCCCGCCGCCTTGACAAGCACAATTCCGCCCCGTTCTTTCCGTTCCTGGCTTTGTCACCTGGGACCGAAAGGACTTCGCAATGGATTACGATGTCTGTGTCATTGGCGCCGGGCCGGGCGGGTATGTGGCCGCCATCCGCGCCGCGCAACTGAAGCTGAAGACCTGCGTGATCGAGCGTGCCAAGGCCGGCGGCATCTGCACCAACTGGGGCTGCATACCGTCGAAGGCGCTGCTTCATGGCGCCGGGATCATGCACACGCTCAAGCATGCCAAGGACTACGGCATCACCATCAACGGCGACATCAAAGTCGATTTTGCCCAGCTGCGCGCCAAGAAGGACCGGGTCATTGGACGATTGGTCGGTGGGGTCGAACTTCTCTTGAAGAAAAACGGCGTCGACTGGGTGGGCGGCGAGGCCGTCTTTGTGAACGCCAACGAAGTCAGCGTCAAGCTGAAGGATGGCGGCACACGCGCCATCAAGGCGAAGAACTTCATCATTGCCACCGGGGCGCGTCCGATCGAACTGCCGCACCTGAAACCCGATGGCCAGAGCATCCTCACCTATGTCGAGGCGTTGGAGATCGATGGCCCGCCCAGGGACTTTGTGGTCATCGGCGGCGGCGCGATCGGGCTCGAAATGGCCGAAGTCTATGCCGCCTTCGGTTCGCAGGTCACCGTGGTTGAGATGATGCCGACCCTCCTGCCCGGCTTCGATGCCGACCTGACCAAGGCGGCCGCCGACATCATGCGCAAGGCGGGCATCAAGGCATTGACCGCAACCAAAGTCGCCTCGGCGCAAAAGGGCAAGGATGGCCGCTGGAATCTGGCATTGGAGTCAGCCGATGCCGGCGCCGCCGGCAAGCAGGGGGACACCCTCGTCGCCGACAAGGTGCTGGTCTCGATCGGCCTGCGCCCCAATTCCGAGAACCTCGGCCTCGAAAAGGCGGGGGTCAAACTCGATCAGAAGGGCTTCATTATTGTCGATGAGACCATGCGCACCAGCGCCCGCAACATCTACGCCATCGGCGACATCGTCGGCAAGAAACTGCTGGCCCACAAGGCCTCGCGCGAGGGGCACATCGCCGCCGAAAACATCGCCGGACACAACGTCGCGATGGACTACCGTGCGCTGCCGGGCACGGTCTTCACCCATCCCGAAATCGCCACCGTCGGACTCAGCGAGGAAGAGGCGAAGAAGGCCGGGCATGATGTGGCCGTCGGCAAGTTCCCGGTGTCGGTCCTCGGACGCTCGGTGGCCACCACCACCAACGAGGGGCTGGTCAAGATCGTCGCCGACAGGAAGACCGACCGCATCCTCGGCGTGCACATCGTCGCGCCGACCGCCGGCGACCTGATCGCCGAGGCGGCGCTGGCCATCGAAATGGATGCCACCCCCGAAGACCTCGCCGCCACCATCCATGTCCACCCGACCTTCAGCGAAGCGACCATGGAAGCGGCGGCGGACGTCCACGGCGCGGCAGTGCATGTGGCGAAGTGAGGGTATCAAAAGCCACAGGTGGCCCTGACCTCGGTCAGGGCTTGCATAGGACTCTCTCGATCCAGATCTCTGCTATCAACCAGTCCGCGCCCGAAGAAATGATTGACCCGCCCGCTCCGTATTATTCAAATTCAAAGCGTAGACTTTCGGAGCCGGGTGCCCCACCGCTTGCGGTGGGAATCGTTGACATGCAAATGATCTGACTCACGGCAAGCTCTGGGGTATCAATCCTGCTCACGTTCTCACAAAGTGATACATTACCGCGTCGTGTCGCGCGAGATTCTTCATGGCACTGCATCCGCGCCGCTACTCCTGCGACCCTGCTTGGACCGGCCGGGTGTCCATGACCCTGGTCAGCAGTCGTAGGTTGGGTGCTGCCAGCCGTGGTTGCTCGCTCTGGCGCGCGACGGAATAGGAGACTTCGAACATGGCCATCATGAACGGCATCATCGCCGAATTGCAGCAGGAAGCGAAGACCACCCGTCGCGTGCTTGAGCGTCTGCCCGATGAGCACTGGGACTGGAAACCGCATGAGAAATCGATGCCGCTGGGGAAGCTGGCGCATCATGTGGCGACCATTCCCGGATTCTTTTCGGAAGCGGCGTTGGCGGACTCGTTTGATGTGGTCAATTTCAAGCGCGTGGAATCGGCCAATCGCGCCGAAGTGCTGCAGCGACACGATCAGGGCCTGGCCGCGGCGGTCGAGAACCTTGGCCGCATCGATGACGATCTCGCCATGGGCATGTGGAGTTTCCTGCGCGAGGGCAAACCGATGCTGACGATGCCCCGCGTCGCGCTGATTCGCGGACTGCTCATGAACCATTGGATTCATCACCGCGGCGTGCTGAGCGTGTATCTTCGTCTGCTGGATGTGGCGGTTCCGCCCATCTATGGGCCCAGCGCCGACGAGAATCCCTTTGCCCGTTGAGTTAAAGCGGTGGTTGCAAAGATCGCACCCACCCTACATCGGCACGCTATAGCGAGAGGTTTCCGAATGCCCGACATCACCCGTCCGCCGCTCACCCCGACGCCGGGGTTCAAGTCCAAAGAGGCCGGATCGTTCTTTGCCCAGATGGAAGACCAGACCAAACGTCTGCTGGATGCCATCGCCGACATCACCCCGGAGGAACTGGAATGGCAGCCGGCGCCGAGGATGAACTCCATCGGCATGCTGCTGGCTCATCTGGCGGGGTCCGAAGTCGGCTGGGCGCTGCGTGGATTCGAGGGTTATCAGGCAACCAATCTCGATGAGTTCATCAGGCGCATCGAGGAGCTCGGTTTTCCCGATGATGGCAACGGGTTCCAGCACGGGGATGGCCCGCCGGAATATCAGAGGGGCAAGGACCTCGCCTTTTTCGTCGGCCGCCTCAACCGCGCCCGCGCCTACTGGCGCGATGCCACCGCGAAGATCACCGACGAGGAGATGGGCCAGGACATTCGCGAGCTGGTCTGGGATGGCACCTACCGGATCTACACACCCCGCTGGGTGATGCACCACATCCACCTGCATGGCCCCCACCATGGCGGCCAGATTCTGTTGCTGCGGCACCTGTACCGCGATCGAAATCGGCAACCCGCCTGACGACGACGCTGTGTGGGGCGCTGATGGGCGAATTGGCATTGATCCGCCCTCACCCGATTCTTCGGCCTTCGGCCTGCGAATCGACCGCTCCCTCTACGGGAGAGGTGAACTCTTGTCTGTGGGTGATGGTCACAGTCGCGTATCGTTGGAGCGGAGGACGCCTTCCTGCGGGCTTCTTGTGCTTGATTTTGGCGTTGGTCAGGCCCTCACCCGATTCTTCGGCCTTCGGACTGCGAATCGACCTCTCCCAGCGATACTTGACTGAGGCAGCCAGACACGGTCTCTAGCAGGTTGCTAAAAAGTCAGTTCCGACGTAAGAAGTGGCAAATGTCATGCTGAGCGAAGCGACGCATCTGTTGCTATCACCTATGTGCCAGAAAAGCAAACCCTTCGCTCCGCTCAGGGTGACAATGCGAGATTCCGGGTTTTTCAGCAACCTGCTGGTTCACCTCTCCCTTAGAGGGAGAGGTCGTCCCGTCGCGCTGCGGCGGGACGGGTGAGGGCCGTCGGCTTGCATGCATTCTTGCGCCTTGAATCCGGCCCAATTCTGCCGCTATGTTCCGGACGATGCGCATTGCCAAGTCACTGCTTGCCATTTGTGGGGTTGTCATCGCCATGTCTTCTGCCGCCGCCTTGCCGGACTTTGATTCGCTCTGGGACTACTCCAAACCCGCCGAGACCGAGACGCAGTTCCGCGCGCTGTTGCCGGCGGCGGAGCAGTCCGGCGATTCCGTCTATCTCGCCGAACTGCAAACCCAGATTGCGCGCACCCTCTCGCTCCAGCAGAAATTTGCCGAGGCGCACGCCCTGCTCGATGAGGTGGAGGCAAAGACCGCCCGCGCACTCGACAGCGCATCCTGGGAACGGGTGCATGTTCGCTGTCTGTTGGAGCGGGGACGCACATTCAATTCGGCCAAGGAGAAGGAGAAAGCGCTCCCGCTTTTTGTGGAGGCCTGGGAGCGGGCGCGCGCGGCCGGGCTGGACGGCCACGCCGTCGATGCTGCGCACATGGCGGCGATCGCCGCGCCTGCCCCGGAGGTCATGACCTGGAATCAGAAGGCGCTGGCGCTGGCGGAACACTCCGCCGATCCGAAAGCGCGGCGCTGGCGCGCATCGCTTTACAACAACATTGGCTGGGATTATTTCGGACGCGGCGACTACGATTCCGCGCTCGTCGTCTTCGAAAAGGCGGTCGACGCACGCGTCGAACAGAAGCAGCCGGTCGAGACGCGATTTGCCCGCTGGTGTGTGGCCAAGACACGGCGCCTGCTGGGTCAGGCCGACACCGCCTTTGCCCTCCAGCAGCAACTCGAGCGCGAAACCGTCGCCGCCGGCGACGACCCGGATGGGTTCATTGACGAGGAATTGGGCGAATGCCTGCTGGCGCTGGGACGCGAGGATGAGGCGCGTCCGCACTTTGCCCGCGCCTATGAATTGCTGCACAACGATCCCTGGCTTTCGCGTGATGAACCCGAGCGCCTCCGGCGGATGAAGACGCTCGGCCGGGTGCCATGAGACAGCCGAATTTGCCCGGAACACGTCCGATTTTGCCGCGGTTCTGAGGGGTGCGCCGGGCGGTATCCCCGCGGCGCGGAGGCAGGCGGCATGGCAACACGCAGAATTGGGCTGACGGTCGGCTTGATCGCCATCCTGGTCGTCTTGTTCAAGGCGTTTGTTTCCTCACCCGATATGCGGGCCGTCGAACCGACGGCCGGCAAGGAGACTGGTGTGAAGCTCAATCCCCTCACCGCCGAGGAGCGGCGCGTGATCGTCAACAAGGGCACCGAGATGCCCTTCACCGGCGAATTCTACAAGCACAAGGAAACGGGCACCTATGTGTGCAGGCAGTGCGATGCCCCGCTTTACCGCTCCGCCGACAAGTTCGATTCCGGCTGCGGCTGGCCCAGTTTCGATGATGAGATTCCCGGCGCGGTCAAACGCACCGTCGACGCCGATGGCCTGCGCACCGAGATCACCTGCGCCCGTTGCGGCGGCCATCTCGGCCACGTCTTCGAAGGCGAGGGCTTCACGCCCAAGGACACGCGGCACTGCGTCAACTCGATCTCGCTGAAGTTTATTCCCGCGTCGGCGACCGCCGAAGTGAAGACCGAGAAGGCCTACTTCGCCGGCGGTTGCTTCTGGGGGACCGAATACCTGCTGCAGCAGGCGCCGGGCGTGCTTTCCACCCGCGTCGGCTACATGGGCGGTCACACACCGAACCCGACCTATGGCGAAGTCTGCGACCATGGCACCGGCCACGCCGAAGCGGTCGAAGTGGTCTTCGATCCCGCCAAGACCTCATTCGAGACGCTCGCCAAGCTGTTCTTTGAAATCCATGACCCCACTCAGGTGGACCGTCAGGGGCCGGACATCGGCGACCAGTACCGTTCCGAAGTTTTCTATCTCGATGAGGCCCAGAAAGCGACCACCGAGAAACTCATCGGCGTCCTCAAGGACAAGGGCTACAAGGTCGCCACCAAGCTCTCCCCGGCGCGCGAATTCTGGGAGGCCGAGGATTATCACCAGGACTACTACGTCAAAACCGGCAAGACGCCATACTGCCACATCTACACCAGGCGCTTCTGACCGCTTGGTCCCGAATTTCCGCAGGGCGGATCGTCTTCGATCCGCCTTGTTTGATTCTGACGTTCCCATCGGGATACGGCTTGAGCGCTTTGGTGGCGCATTCGATCTTTGCCGGCGATGAATGCCCCGGTCGATCAGTCCACGCGGCGCGCGGTTCTGGCGGTTGCGGTGCTGGCCTCGTTTGTGACTCCGTTCATGGGCTCGGCGGTCAACGTCGCCTTGCCGACCATCGGGCGCGATTTCGCGCTGGATGCGATCTTTCTCAGCTGGATTTCGACCTCCTACCTCCTCTCGGCGGTGGTCTGCCTGCTGCCGTTCGGGAGACTGGCCGACATCCACGGTCGTCGGCGCATCTTCCTCCTCGGACAGACACTGTTTGCGGTTTCGTCGGTCATGTCGGCGTTGGCGGTCAACGGCGCGCTGCTGATCGTCGCGCGGCTGGTCCAGGGCGTCGGCGGGGCGATGATCTTCGGCACCGGCGTGGCGGTGGTGACCTCGGTTTTTCCCGCTGGTGAACGCGGAGCAGCCCTCGGCTTCACGGTGGCGGCGGTCTACGTCGGGTTGTCGCTGGGACCGGTGGTCGGCGGCGTGCTCACCCACAACCTCGGCTGGCGCAGCATTTTCTGGCTCAATGCCGTGTTGGGGGTCGCGCTGGTTGCGCTCACGCGCTGGAAACTTACACAGGAATTCGCCGGCGCCCGCGGCGACCGGTTCGACTGGATCGGGTCGGGCATCTATGCGTCCGCGATGATCTGCCTCACCTACGGCATGGCCTCGCTGCCGGGCGTCCATGGCGCCGCGTTGCTGGCGGTGGCGGTCGTGGCGTTGATCGCCTTTGTCCTCTGGGAGCAGCGCTGTGCCTTCCCCATTCTCGACGTTGGGTTGTTCCGCGATAACATCGTCTTCGCGTTCTCCAACCTCGCCGCGCTGCTCAACTACAGCGCGACCTTCGCCGTCGGCTTCTTCCTCAGTCTGTATCTGCAGTATGTGCTCGGCTTGAATGCCCAGCACGCCGGCGCGATCTTGCTGGCGCAGCCGATCCTGATGGCGATCCTCTCGCCGTTTGCCGGTCGCCGTTCCGACCGGATCGAGCCGCGGGTGGTCGCCTCGCTTGGCATGCTCTTCACCGTGATCGGGCTGGTGATGCTGATCTTTCTGGGGAAGGGAACGTCCACGGCTTACGTGGTGATCGCGCTGGCCCTTCTCGGCATCGGCTTCGGCCTGTTTTCATCGCCCAACACCAACGCGATCATGGGCTCGGTCGAGCGGCGTTCATATGGGGTCGCGGCGGCGCTGGTGGGGACCATGCGTCTGATCGGGCAGACGCTCAGCATGGGGGTGGCAACGATGATCTTCTCGGTCTTCGTCGGCCATGCCCGGATCACGGCGGAGAACCAGGAGGCCTTCCTGACCGCGTTGCGCACCGCCTTCACGATCTTCGCCGTCGCCTGCCTTGCCGGCGTCTTCATTTCCCTGGCGCGGGGCCGCCTGCACAACTCGACGGTCTGATTGCCTACTCTTCCGACGGCGTCAGGAACTGCTCGATCACCAGCGCGACGTTGTGCGCGGCCACCGCGAAGAAGTCCACAAGCCGCGCCTGGGCCTGTGGCGAGGTCGATTCGCCGGCCGGCGCGGCGCAGGCGCGCAACACCGCCACCGGCACGCCCGCGGCGTAAGCGGTCTGCACCACCGCCGCCGATTCGGTATCGGTGATCTGCGCCTTCAGTTGCTTGAACAGTTGCTCGCGTTTGGCCTTGTGGTCGAGAAAGGCGCTTCCGGAAATGCCGATGCCGCCGCGGTGGATTTCCGGCAGACGCCGTCCGACCGCGCGCAATCGAAACGCCGCGGCGTTGGCCGCCTCGCCCAGCCGATCATAGTAGCCGCGATCGACCGGGATCTCCAGCATCCGGTCGAAGCCGGCCGAGTCGGCAAAGCCCACTGTCACCGAGTCGGTCAGAAACCCCTGCTCCCCCCAGTAGCCGTGATCGAAGGTGATGTAACTTTCCGGGATGACCAGATCGCCGATCTGATGCGCCGGGTTGATGGCGGAGGCAATGCCGCAAAAAACGATGCCGGACGGACGATAGCGGTCGATGAGAAACTGCGTGGTGGCCGCGGCGTTGGCCATCCCCACGCCGCTGTTGGCCAGGACAACCGGTCCGCTCTTGGCGGTCACCAGGAAAATCTCGCGTCCCGCCCAGACCGTATCCGACTGCGGCACGGTTTTCTGCTTCAGTTCGGCGCCGATCGGCGAGTAGGAACAGAGAATGACAATCGGACGCGGCGCTGGTTTGGGCGGGGCTGCCGCTGTGGAGTCGACTGCGGCAGTCTTGGTTTTTTCCTTCTCGCAGCCGCTAAGGACCATCAGGGTAACGAGAAACATCGCCGCCACCGTGATTGATCCGAATCGGTCAAATTTGCGTATCATGGTCATGGCGGACCTCCATTGCGGCGGCGAACTCGTTGATTTTCGGGCACTTTCGGGCTAAATTGGTTGTTTGGACTGGACAGTGGTCCTGTCCCGACACGCAGCCCGGGCATCCGGGCCGCATTGGTGGACTAAGGAGCATTCAATGAACGCTGAGGACAAACGCAAAATCAAAATCGGACTGGCCGAGATGCTCAAAGGCGGGGTCATCATGGATGTCACCAACGCCCAGCAGGCACGGATTGCCGAGGAGGCCGGCGCGGTGGCGGTCATGGCCCTCGAACGTGTCCCCGCCGATATCCGCGCCCAGGGCGGTGTGGCCCGCATGGCCGACCCCACCAAGATCATCGAGATCAAGGAAGCCGTCTCGATCCCGGTCATGGCCAAATGCCGGATCGGCCACTTTGTCGAGGCGCAGATTCTCGAGGCCCTCGAAGTCGACTTCATCGACGAGTCCGAGGTTCTCACCCCGGCCGACGAGGCCTTCCATGTCAACAAGGACCTCTTCAAGATCCCCTTTGTCTGCGGTTGCCGCGATCTGGGCGAGGCGTTGCGGCGCATCGGCGAGGGCGCGGCGATGCTGCGCACCAAGGGCGAAGCCGGCACCGGCAATATCGTCGAGGCGGTCCGTCACATGCGCGCCGTGCAGGACGGCATTCGCCGTCTGACCGTGTTGCCCAAGGAAGAGCTGATGGTCGAGGCCAAAAAACTCGGAGCGCCCTACGACCTTGTTTGCTGGGTTGCCGAGCACGGCAAACTCCCCGTGCCGAATTTCGCCGCCGGCGGCGTGGCGACACCCGCCGACGCCGCGTTGATGATGCAGTTGGGCGCCGAGTCGGTCTTTGTCGGCTCGGGGATCTTCAAGTCCGATGATCCCGCGCCGCGCGCCCGCGCCATCGTGCTGGCCGTCACGCACTACAACGATCCCCGCAAGCTGGCCGAGGTTTCCCGCGGATTGGGCGAAGCGATGCGGGGCCTGGAAATCTCCTCGATCCCCGAGGAGCAGCTCCTGCAGGTGCGGTAGAGGAACGGGGCAGGACGCGTGAATCCACTGACCGCCACCGATCGTGCCGTCGACGCCGCCGCCAGGGCCGCGGCGCACCCGACGGAACTGGCCGCCGCCGATCCGCTCGCGCTGCGTGTCGGGGTGCTCGCCGTGCAGGGCGACTACGCCCGGCACCGCCAGATGATCAGCGCGTTGGGCTTCACCGCCGTCGAAGTGCGCACCGTGGAACAACTCCGCCAGGTGCACTGCCTGATCATGCCCGGCGGTGAATCAACGACGATGCGCAAACTGCTCAAACTGGGTGGGCTCTGGGACGCGATACCCGAATTCGCCCGCTTGCATGCGATCATGGGCACATGCGCCGGGTTGATCCTGCTGGGGCATGCAATCATCCACGGCCGCCCCGATGAGGACACGCTCGATCTGATCGACATCGACAGCGACCGCAACGCCTACGGCAGCCAATTTCACTCCTTCCGCCAGACGGGGGAGGTCGATATCGATGGCGCCGCGCGGCCGCTGGAGATGGTCTTTATCCGCGCGCCCCGTATCGCCCGCATCGGCCCGCGTGTGGAAGTGCTCGGTCGGCTCGGCGATGAACCGACCCTGGTGCGGCAGGGAAACATCCTGGCTTTGACCTTTCATCCGGAGATGACCGAGAGCGCCGCGGTGCATTCGTATTTTCTGAACCGGGTGGCCGCGCCGGCGCTGGCGCGGCGCTAACCGCAACGACGCGAAGCGGTTCGAGGGCCCCTCCGTGCCGCCGAATTCCTTCGCGCTAATGCCACAATTTCCGTACTCTATTTCCGATGACCCTTCCACTTGCCCCAACGGTCTCGCACGGCGCGCCCAAGCCGGCGTGGCTGAAGACCCGTGCGGTGTTCACGCCGGAGTATATCAAGGTCAAGGGCGCCCTGCGCGAGAACCGTCTGCATTCGGTCTGCGAAGAGGCCAACTGCCCCAACATTCGCGAATGTTTCTCGCATGGGACCGCCACCTTCATGATCCTGGGCAACATCTGCACCCGCGGGTGTCGTTTCTGCGATGTCATCAAGGGGAAGCCCCTGGGCTACGACCTCGATGAGCCGCGGCGTCTTGCTGAGGGGGTGGCGCAGATGGGGCTGCGCCAGGTGGTGATCACCTCGGTCAATCGCGACGACCTGCCCGATGGCGGCTCCTGGGTCTATGCGGAGACCATCCGTATTCTGCGCGAGCGTGATCCGAAGGTGCGCATCGAGGTGCTTGTTCCCGATTTCGACGGCAACTTCGACGCGCTCGAGACCGTTCTGACCGCCGGCCCCGATGTGCTCAACCACAACGTCGAGACCGTGCCGCGCCTCTACCCGACCGTCCGTCCGCGCGCGCAACTGGATCGTTCACTCGAGATATTAAAGCGCTCAGCTTCGCGTCTCTCGCCGCCGATAGTCAAGTCAGGAATCATGGTCGGTCTGGGCGAAACCACCGCTGAACTCCACGATGTCATGCGCCAAATCGTGGCGGCCGGATGCCAGATTCTGACCATCGGTCAATACCTGTCGCCGTCGGCCGAACATCTCCCGGTGGCGCGGTACTACGAGCCGTGGGAGTACGAAGAATTGAAGCGCTACGGCGAAGACGAAATCGGCTTTTCCCATGTGGAGGCCGGGCCGTTGGTGCGGTCCTCGTATCATGCCTTCGACCAGGTGCAGAAGATGGAAGCGCGAATGGGGTCTGCCTGATGCCCATCAAAGAACTGCCGATCGTGTCCGATGCCGCTGCGAGCGCCCCGCCGGCGCCAATGTGGGGCGTGCAACCCCGCCACCGCACTCGCCGGGTGATGGTCGGGGGCGTGCCGGTCGGCGGCGATGCGCCGATCGCGGTGCAGTCGATGTGCGACACCGACACGCGCGATGTCGCGGCGACCGTGGCGCAGATCCTTGAGATGGAGGCGGCCGGCTGTGAGATCGTGCGCGTCGCCGTCCCCGATGAGGAAGCCGGCGAGGCCATCGCGAAGATTCGGCCGCAGATCCACATCCCCTTGGTCGCCGACATTCACTTCGACTGGCGGCTGGCGATTCTGGCCGCGCAGCGCGGCGCCGACAAGCTGCGCATCAACCCCGGCAACATCGGCGGGCGCCAGAAGATCGCCGAGGTTGTCCGGTGCGCCAAAGACCATGGCCTGCCGATCCGCGTCGGCGTCAACCAGGGCTCGATCGAAAAGGACCTGCTCGACAAGTACGGCGGCAACAACCCCGAATCTCTGGTCGAATCGGTGCTGCGCAACGTCGCAATCCTCGCCGAGCACGACTTCCACGACATCATTCTCTCGCTGAAGTCCTCCAATCCCGGCGAGGCGATCCACGCCTACCGTCTGGTCGCGCAACGCTGCGACTATCCCCTCCATCTTGGCGTGACCGAGGCGGGTCCGGTGAAGACCGGATCGCTGAAATCGGCGGTGGCGCTGGGCACGCTGTTGGCCGAGGGGATCGGCGACACAATCCGTGTCTCGCTCACCGGCCCGAAAGCCGAGGAGATGGAGGCCTGTTACGGCATCCTGCAGGCGCTGGGCCTGCGACGTCGCGGACCGGAGTTGGTCTCCTGTCCCTCCTGCGGCCGCATCGAAATCGATCTCATGTCGCTGGTGGAGGAAGTGCAGCAGACTCTCAAACGGGTGACGTCCCCGGTCAAAGTTGCGGTGATGGGGTGCGTGGTCAACGGCCCCGGCGAAGCCCGCGACGCCGACTGGGGCATCTTCGGCGGCAAGGGTGTCTACCTGCTGACCCGCCACGGCGAGATTGTCGAACGCTTCACCGATCGCGAAGCGGCCAAGGCGGCGCTCACACGGGTCTTATTGGACGGCGAGCACGTACAGACGCTCGCGGTCCCGGTATCCTAGGCGACTGGCCTTCTACGAAAGGGGCACAGTGGAAACTCTCGGAAAATCACTGATCTGGCTGGCGACCGCGGGTGTGATTGCCTCGCTGGTCATGTACCTGCGCGGCGACCAGTGGCTCCGTCAGGCCCGCTGGAGTTTCCGCGGCGTCACTCTGTTGATTTCGGTCTCGCTTGGCCTGCTTTTGACGCTGATCCTTTTGCATCGATTCGACTTTGTCTATGTCCGCAATTACTCCTCCTCCGACCTGCCGCTCTACTACCTGATCGCCACCCTCTGGGGCGGGCAGGAGGGGACCCTGCTGCTTTGGATTTTCTACATCAGTCTTCTGGCGTTGATCCTGATCCGCACCGCCGGACGGTTTGAGCGTTTCTCAATGGCGGTGATCAACCTCTTCATCTTTTCCGTGCTGTTGATCCTGCTCAAACGCAGCCCGTTTGAGGCCACCGCCGAGGCGCCGATGGAAGGGGCCGGACTCAATCCGCTCCTGCAGGATTTCTGGATGACCATCCACCCGCCGGTGATGTTCCTCGGCTTTGCGCTCTCGATATTTCCCTTCGCCCTGGCGATCGCCGGCTGGGTGCGGCAGGAATACAAGCTGTGGGCCGGCCACGCGTGGGTCTGGCTCCTGGGCACCTGGTGCACCCTGGGCACCGCGTTGGTCATGGGCGGGTATTGGGCCTACAAGGTGCTCGGCTGGGGCGGGTACTGGGCATGGGATCCGGTGGAAAACTCTTCGCTCATCCCCTGGATCTTCGCCACCGGCGGCGCGCATGCGCTGGTGACATTCAAGAAGAAAAACGCTCTCGCGCGTTCGGCCTACCTGTTCTCCATTCTGCCCTTCGTCTCCGTTCTGTTCGGCTCGTTCCTGACCCGCTCGGGCGTGCTCGGCGATTTCTCCGTGCACTCGTTCCTCGACCTGGGCATCAATTCGTACCTGGTCGCCTCGCTGGCCCTCTTTACGTTGCTCGGCTTCGGCGTCCTTTTCTGGCGCTACAACAAGGTCCGCGCCACAATCGCCTACAGCTCGATGGGGACGGTCGATTTCCTGATTTCGGTCGGCGTGCTGTCACTGCTGGTGGCGGGCGTGTTGGTCTTGGTGGGCATGTCCACGCCGCTTTGGACTCGTCTGGGTGGACCGCCCTCGAACGTCACCCTGCGCTACTACTTCCTGGCGACCACGCCGATTGCGCTCATCCTGCTTTTGGCGCTGTCCATCTTCCCGTTCATGCGCTGGATCAAACCGACCAAGCCGTTCATTTCCCCGCAGGCGGCGATTCCGTTTACGTTCGCCATGCTGGTCGGCGCGGTGGCGATTCTCGCCGGGGTCCATGAGGTGCTCTACATCTGCCTGCTGGTCCTCGGGGCCTTCGCCACGGCGTCCAATGTCTGGGTGCTGGCCGATCGCTTCCGCAAGAGCCGTCGCGTGCCCGGCGCCTATCTCGCGCACGTCGGTCTGGCGGTGCTCATTGTCGGCGCGGCGGTCTCCAGCGCCTACGAACGCAAGGAGCAGGTCCCCCTGCCGCTGGGCGAGACCGTCGAGAAGTTCGGGTGGCTCATGACCTATGAGGGCAAGGATCACGCGCAGAACGAGACGCCGTACCATGTCCTCGTCGAACGCGCCGGATCGAACACGGCCTATCGCATGTCGCCGCGCCAGTTCGAATTGCCCTATGGCAAGGGCACGATGCGCAAGCCGGCGGTGAAGAAGTTCTGGAACAAGGACCTCTACATCTCGCCGGTCGATGAAGTCGGCGGGACGCCGGGCGAGACGGTGGTTCTCACCAAAGGCAAAACCCAGACCCTGGCCGGCTTCGAGATCACCTTCCTCGGCTTCGAGATGGGTGGCCATGGCGAAGGCAACGTGGGCAGCGTCGGGTGCGCCTTCCTGCTCACCGGCGACATGCGCATCGACACGATCACTCCGACGGTCGAAAGCACGCCCGAAGGGATGCGCGATGTGCCGGCGTCGTCGGCCGATGGCCGTTTTACGCTGGCGGTGGGGCGCATCGATGCCAACACCGGCGCGGTCGAAGTGCAGGTCTCCGACCGCGACAACCCCAGCGCCGCCAAGCCGGTCTTCTGGATTGAAATCTCGGAAAAACCGCTGATCAATCTCTTCTGGGCGGGCACCACCCTGATGGTTTTGGGCGGCCTACTGGCGCTGCGCAAACGCGCCGGGCAAATCGACGAGTTCCAATCCGAGCGCCACCCCGCGGCCGCCCAGGCGGCGGCCGACTCCCCGTCGACGCGGCGTCCCGAAGGCGTCAGCACGACCTGAGAAGCTGAACATTTCCTTGCCCAAAGCCCGCCTCGACGGGCTTCGGGCTTTCAGGTCCGGCCTGAACGGAGTAACTTGGGCAGGATGCTTGGTTTCATCGCAATCCTATGACTGGCCAGACCATCGCGCACTACCAGATCACGGCCAAGCTCGGCGAGGGCGGGATGGGCGAGGTGTTTCTCGCCACCGACACCAAACTCGACCGCCAGGTGGCGCTGAAGTTCCTCCCGGCGCAACTGCAGTCCGATCCGCAGGCGCGCGAACGATTGCTGCGCGAAGCGCGGGCCGCCTCCAAACTCAATCATAAGAACATCCTCACGATCTACGCCGTCGAATCGGCCGAGGGACGCGACTTCATTGTCATGGAGTACGTCGATGGCCGCTCCCTCAAGGACCTGATCGACGCGCGCGAGCCGATCCCCGTTGAGCAGATCATCCGCATCGCGTTGCATGTCTGCGACGGGCTGTCGGCGGCGCACGAGCAGGGAATCGTTCATCGCGACATCAAGCCGGCCAACATCCTGATCACCGCCAAGGGGCAGGTGAAGATCACCGACTTCGGGCTGGCGACCTGGCGCGGCGCCGGCCAACTGACCAAGGAAGGCACAACCGTCGGCACCGCCGCCTACATGTCGCCCGAGCAGATCCAGGGACGGTCGGTCGACCCCCGCTCTGATCTGTTCGCGCTCGGCGTGATGCTCTATGAACTGCTGGCGGGACGGCGTCCCTTCGCCGGCGAGCACGACGCGGCGATCACCTACGCGATCATCAACGACATCCCGGAACCGCTGGCGCGCTTCAAGTCCGGACTGCATCCGGGCCTGGAGCAGGTTGTGGCCCGCGCGCTGGAAAAGGACCCCGGCACGCGGTACCAGACCGCCACCGACATGCTGGCGGAACTGAAACGCATCCGCCGGGAGATCGAAGGCTCACAGCCGTCGATGCTGTCGCGCACGATGGCCACGCCGCCCCGACGCAGTTACCTCCGGTACGTTTTCGCCGCTTCGGCGGTCGCGGTCGTCGCGCTCCTGTTCTTCGTGCTCAAGCCCTTCAAATTCGATGTCGGCGCCGGCCAGCCGGCCAACGCCTCCGAGAACTCGCTGGCGATTATGTATTTCGACAACGTTGCCGATCCCGCCGACACCGACAGGATCGCACAGATGACCACCGGGCTTCTGATCACCGACCTGTCCGAATCGCAATACATCAAGGTGGTCAGCCGCCAACGCCTCTACGACCTGTTGAAGCAATTGGGTCACGAGGGCGAGACACGCATCGACCAGAACACCGCCACCGAGATCGCCCGCAAGGCCGGCGTCAGGTACATCCTCACCGGCGAAATCTATCAATCCTCCCCGCGCCTGGTGATTGCCTCCCAGATTTCCGAGGTGGCGCGCGGTGAGGTCGTCTCCAGCCAGAAGATCACCGGCGCCGAGGGGGAAGATATCTTCGCGGTGGTCGACCGGCTCAGCAGCGCGGTGCGCTCCGATCTGTCGTTGCCCGCGCAGGCGAGCGCGGAGCCCGACCGGCCGGTGGCCGAGATGACCTCGCGCTCGGCCGACGCGTACCGCCATCTCCTCGAAGGCATCGATTACTCGCGCAAACTCTACCACGCCGAAGCGGCCGCCAGTCTCAAGAAGGCGCTCGAGTACGATTCCACGCTGGCCATCGCCTACTTCTATCTCAGTCTGACCGATGTGTTTGACCGCCGCGCCGGCTGGCTGGAACAGGGCATGCGCCACATCGACCGCGCCGGCTGGCGGGACGCCCGCATGATTCGGGCCAAGTACGCCGAAACGAACGGCGATATCGCGACGGCGTTGAACGACCTCGGAGAGATCATCGCGCGGGATCCCAATGACAAGGACGCGCTGTTTTCCCGCGGCTACATCTATCGGTTCCGCCTGCGCGAATACCGAAAGGCCCTGCAGGATTTCCTCCGCATCGTGGCGATCGATCCCTCTGACAAGAATGCCTATAACCTGCTGGCCTACGGCTACCAGGACGTGGGCGACATTGAGAACTCACTGAAAGCCATCAACCAGTACATCGCCCTGGCGCCCGATGAAGCCAACCCGTATGACACTCGGGGCGATCTCTATGCGCGCGCGGGCCAGACCGAACAGGCCATCGCCTCATACCGAAGAGCGCTGCAGATCAAGCCCGACTTCCCGACGCTGGACAAGCTGGGGGCTTTGCTGGTGCAACTCGGACGGTTCGTCGAGGCCGACTCTCTGTTTCAGACCGCCATCGCGTTGCCCAATGTGGAACGGCGATCCTTTGGACGCGCCGGGATGGCGCTATCGCCGCTGCGCCAGGGGGACTTTGACCGCGCCGACGAAATCGCCCGGCAGGGGATGGCCGCCGATGAAATGGACCAGTATGAGGGGGCGGCCTACCGTGAGAAGCTGGTCATTCGCATTGCGATCGACCAGCAGCGCCGGAACTTCGAGAAGGCGCTTCGCGGCGCTGAGGAGTTGCACCGGATGATCCGGCAGCAGCAACCGGCCGAAGCCAATGCCGCCCTCGACTGGGTGGTGGAGATTCGCGCCCAGGCCGGCGACTTCGACGGCGCGCGGTCGTCGCTGGAACAATTGCAAGCCGCGGTGAAGGGGCGGCCCCTGGAGGACTCGGCCGCGCTGGCGTTCGCGCAGGGCGTTCTCGAGTTCTGGCAGGGGAACTATGCGGCGGCCGCTTCGCACCTGGCTCGGGCCGACAGCATTTCGGACCCCTTCGACTATGCGCTCATGCTCGGACGCGCCTATCTCCAGAATGGCCAGTTGGATCGCGCCGTCGGAGTCCTCGAGCAACGTTTGCGTAGCTTCGACGAAGAGCGAATCTTCAACCCAATTGGCAGCACGCTCATTCACTACTATCTGGCTCAGGCCTACGAACGCTCCGGATGGAGTCAAAAGGCCGCCGAGGAGTATGAGAAGTTTCTCGGTCTGTGGCACAAAGCCGACCCCGACCTCGTCGAAATCGCCGACGCGCGGGCGCGGCTGATGAAGCTCCGGTCCTAATGGAAACGGCGGGGATGAAATCCCCGCCGCCTCGCAAGAGAGCCCCCTCTCGATAGTGCGTCAGTCGTGGGCCGCGACGAACTGCTTGAGGTAGGCCGATACCTTTGCCCCCTCGCGCTCCCGCAAGCCGGCACAATCATTCACCTGATCGGTGATTTTGGCAAGACTTTCTTCGGTGCCGGCCATGATTCGTGACGGGTCCGAAAAAAAGGTCCGGGCCGCGGCGAGACGGTCCCGCGAGCACCCCTCGGCGATGTAGGGCAGAAACGGAACGATCAGCGGCGGCAATTTGGCGGTGATGGACTCGTAATTGGCGATCGTCCAGTCCATCACCTTCTGCTCATGGGCCGGATGGGACCGCACGGCAAAGGGAATGTTGAAGAACTCATTCGGACGCAATGGGCCCTCCAAGGTGTACCGCAGCGCCTCCTCCACCAGGGCGGGGTCGCGGAAATGACCCAGCGTGTTCAAGAACAGCGACCGCTGCTGGGGAATCTGCGCCGATTCGAAGCGCCGTCGGCACTCGTCGAACAACGCACGGTCGCCATGCTGCGCCGTAAGCGCCATCGCCGTGCCCGCAAACGCGGGATCGACCGCGGCCGGATCGCGCAGGTAGGTCTGCGCCAACGAATCGGCGTAAGCCAGCACCGCCGGGTCGCGTCCTTCCTCGCCCAGCCAGCCGATCAACTGCGGACGGAACCGCGTCACCTCTTCGTCCTCGCCCGCCCGCGACGTCATCCCGAAGCGCTCCAACGCCGGACCCAGCGTCCGGCGGACATAGAGCGCGAATTCGTCCTGCAAATCCTCAGTCACAAAGGCATTCTTCACCTTATCCAACCCCGCGAGCAATGTCGAGATCACCTGGGGATTGGGGTCATCGGCAAAATGATTGAGCGTGCGCAGGTAATCATCGCCGGAGATGATCCCGGCATCCAACAGCGCGCTGACGTTGCCGATGAGTCCCACCCGCTCTGTCACCGACAGCCACTGAGTGCCCTGCTCGGCCAGCGCCGCCAGCATCTGCGGCGGCACCGTCCAGCGGTAGTACCCCGCTGATCCGGCGTTTGGCATCACCCACTGCGGCGGGCCATCGGACTCCAGCGACAAGGTGGCCTCGGGCGCATCGAGCAGGAACGACTGCGACTTGGTGCCGGCCCGGTCGGCGTACTTCAATTGCACGGGGATCGCCCAGAGCTCGCCGCCGACCTCATGGCCGAAGCTGGAGAAACGCCGCTGCGAGAGCCGCACCTTGCCGTCCATGGTCAACTCCGCCGCCACCACCGGGACGCCCGGCTGGTCGACGAAGGTCGCCATCGTTGCGGCAAAGTCGCGCTGCGATGCCGCCGTCAGCGCCGCCCAGAGATCCTGCGCCGTGGCGTTCTTCCAGGCGTTCTGGCTGATATAATCAATGACCCCGCGACGGAACACCTCGGGGCCCAGCCATGCCTCGAACATCCCGAGGACCGCCTCGCCCTTGCTGTAGGCCAGTTCGTCGGCCGACTGCAGCAAATTGTCGGTGGCCGCCACCGGCTGACGGATGGCGCGCGTCGAAGGACGCGCGTCGGTGATCATCGCCCCCGATGCCGCGCGCACCGCCCCGACTTCCATGCCGTACTCGGGAAAGACCTCGTGCGTGACCTTGCTGCCCATCCAGGACGCGAACGATTCATTGAGCCAGAGGTCATCCCACCATTCCATCGTGACCAGGTCGCCAAACCACATGTGCGCGAGCTCATGCGCGATGACCGCCGCCTGCGAGCGCTTCTGCCCGACGCTGGCGTTCTTCGGGTCCAGGAGCAGAATGCCCTCGGCGAAGGTGATCGCTCCGGGATTTTCCATCCCGCCCGGCCAGAATTCCGGCACCGCGATCAGGTCGAGTTTGTCATAGGGGTACGGGCTGCCGAAGTAACGCTCCAGCGCCGCCAGAAGCGGCGGCGTGGTTCGGAGGGCGTGCTCCACCAGGTGGGAGCGTCCCTTGATGCAGACAATGTTGCCGGGGGTCGACATTCCCGGAATCGGCGTGAATTCCAGCGGGCCGGTGGCGATCGCCAGAAGGTAGGAGGGCATGGGCGGGCTCTTCTTGAACCGCATGACGCGCCAGCCGTTGTCGATCGACTCCTCCTCCAGCGGCATGTTGGTGACCGCGGTATGCCCCTCGGGCACGCTGATAGTCAACTGATAGGGAATCTTGAAGCCCGGCTCGTCCCAGCAGGGAAAGGCATCGCGGGCCTCGTCCGCCTCCATCTGCGTGAAGCAGTACCCCTGGCCGTCGACCACGGTGCGGTACAGACTGACAGCGGTGGTGTCGTAGGTGTTGGTGAAATCCATCCGCAGCGTCGCCGTACCGACGGACAAAGGCGACGCGGCCCTGACCGTCACAATCTCCCATTCGCCCGGATCGATTGTGGTCGGAATGGTGCGGCCGTTCTGCACGAGTTCGAGTTGGCCCAGCGACAGTCCGTTGGAATGAAACTGGATCGTCGCGGATAGTTCCGTCACGGCCAACGTAATCGTCGTGGCGCCGCGGTAGTCCGGTTTGTCGGCATCCAGCGCCAGCGTGATCGCTTGTTCGGTGGGAACCACCTGACGGGGGAGGCGGGCATCGGCGAGGACCTGATGCGGCAGCAACAAGATGGCCGCCAGGATGGCACACCCCGCAACGTTGCGGCCCGGGGCCGATCGACGTCTGATCATTGGAACTCCTTGGATTGTGGAATGGCAACAGGGCATCGGCATGACAGCCTGAATACGGCCCAGTGCAGTATGGGTTTCAGCCGCGCCGGTGTCCAGATGGAATTAATTCGCTTACTGTGCGGGGGGACGGTGGCAGAAGCCGGGGCCGAAGACGCTCTGCAATTGCAGGTATTCGGCGAGCGTCATCCACGCCGACGACCGATCACCCGCGAGCCGTTGACGCACGACCGGATCGCGGGCCGGGGTAAATCCATCGACAAACAGGTAGAGTTGATGGCCATCCGTGTCGCGACAGGCATCGACCACGACCGACAAATGCCCCATGCCCTGCCCGGTGCAGTGCGGCTGAATGACCACATCGCCGATCGCCAGATCGGCAGGCGCGACCTCCGGCCAGTCGCGCGCCAGCGATGCGGTGTTGGCGTATGTCATGACAAAGCGCAGGTAGGCGTCCAGTTCGCGGCGGCCGGGCTCGCGACGCGCCCCGGAAGTGTGCACGATGGCGGTCTGCGCCGTGTTGGTTCCATACCGTCCCGACAACCACCGCGCCCAGGTCATCTCCTGCCCCGAAAGACTTCGAAAGGAAGGAATCGAGGAGGGATCGACTACCCATGCGAACTCGGCCAACAACCGCATCACGATGTCGGCACATTGCTCCTCGGCGCCCAAAAGCCGCCAATCGAGCACGCCGCCGATCTCAGTCGGAGCGAACACCAGCCGCCCTGTCCAGTCGCGGGCGGGTGTGGTGTCGGGCAGAAGCGGAAGCTGCCGCAGCCACTCCTTGTAGGAATCCGCCGCCAGAGGGACACGGGCATACCCGTCCGGCGGCGCAAAGCGCTCGACGATGCCGCCGGAAGGTCCGGCGCTTCGCGCCAGGCCCGCATACTCCGACGCCAGGGCCGCAGTGGCAAGGCCGCCGCCGATGAGCGCTGTCCAGATAATCCGCGACCAGAATGGGCTACGAGTTTCCACGCAGTGTTATACGCGCCAAGTCGGGCCGGTTGGTGATGAGCGCGTCGATTTCCAGCGCCGCCAGCAGTGTCATCCGCAGCGGATCATCGACCGTCCAGATCGCCAGGCGCAGCCCGGCCTCGCGCATCTTCGCCAGCGTCGATGGCACCACCCAGTGTTCATCCAGATGCAGCGATGTCAGCCGGTGCCGCCGCGCCCAGCGGATGAGCGAGCCGGTGAGGAACTGCCGCGCCAGCGCCGAGCGCGGATCGCCGACGATCAGCCCTCGCGGCCAGTCGGGACGCGCCAGTTCGAGCGCCTTCAACACCGAGCGATGAAAGGAGGAGTAGATCGCCGGGTTCTCGATGCCGGCGCGTTCAATGGTCTCCACCAATTCCCTGATTCCGTCGCGGTCCTTGATGTCGAAGACCAGCGGGATGCGCGTTTCACGCGCCCAGAGCAGAAAGTCGTCGAGGCGCGGGATCGGCTCGCGCTGGGGACCGACCCGGGCGCGCAGCGTCTCGTGCAGCGGCAGCGCGGAGATTGCCTGACGCTTCCCGTCCAGTTCCAGCTCCGCATCATGGTGGATCACCCACTGGCGGTCGGCGGTCAGCCGCAGGTCGAACTCGATGCCATCGGCGCCGTCGGCGACCGCGCGCTCGAACGCCGCCATTGTGTTCTCGTGGCAGACCGATGAATTCCCGCGGTGGGCGATAATCTGCATGGCGTTTAGCCGCCGACGCGGCTCAGGTAATACTGCAACGGACCGCGGCGCTCGATCTGGATGTCCTCCCCCGGCTGGGGGTTGGCCGCCGCCATCCAGCGACGCGTTCCCTGGGTCTGATTGCGCAGGTAGAATCCGCCCCGCACGATGTCGGTTTGAAAACTGAATCCCGCATCCGTCTCAAAGGTCAATTGCGCTTCGGCCGGCGGCGGAACATGCGTCTCCGGCACCGGTTCGGTGATTGCCTCCGGTGGGAATATCTCGAGAAAGTCGAAGACGTTGAACCGCCGCTCCCAGAACCAGATATCCTCCGGCGACTCCAGTCGGATGCGAACGGTATCCCCCGCGACGGTCACCTTCGCCATCTCAGTCGAACCCGAACCCCTGACGGTCGAGGAACGGGCGGATGTCGGCACGGAACCCCGCCGGATCGATCCAGCGCCGCGCCGAATGCTCGATCCAACCATAGTCCGCGTCATCGATGACGCGCGACCAGCCGGGGAGACGTTTGCTCAGGTCGATCTGGCGTCCCTTGTAGATGCCCGTCTCGCGCATCGCTCTGTCGTACGCGCGATGCGCCTCTGTCCAGCGCGCATCGTCGTAGGTTTCGTGATGGATGACGCCGGCCAGCGGCAGACGCGGGCGCAACGGCGGCTGATGCGCCGGATCGGGATGGCCCAGCGTCATGCCGAAGACCGCAAACACCAGCGGCGGCAATCCGAGAACCTCGGCCAACTCGAAGGGATGATTACGCGCCGCGCCGATGTAACAGCCGCCCAGCCCGATGCCCTCGGCCGCCGACAGCAGGGTCTGCGCAAAAATGGTGACGTCGATCACCGACAACAGCAGCAGTTCGACAAACTTCGCCTCGAAACGGTACCCCGCCTGCTCGCAGACCAGCCGCGCGCGGTTCAGATCGGCGCAGTGCGCCAGAAAGACCGGCGCGTCGATGATCTGCTGCTGGTTGCCGCACAAGAGCGCGATGCGGCGCTTTCGCTCCGGATCGCGCACGACAATCACCGAGTAGCATTGCAGGTTTGAGGAGGTCGAGGAACGCTGGGCGGTCTCGATCAGCGCGTTGAGCGTCTCGTCGCTCACCGGCTCGGCGGTGAATCGGCGGATCGAGCGGTGCGCCCGCAACGAACGCACCACCGGGTTGGACAGGATATCGTCGCTCATGGAATCGGAACGGGCAGCAGGCGCTTCATCGCGGCGATCTGCCCCTTGTGATGCGCCTCGTGGTCGACCACGTGGTAAAGAATCCACTCAATCGTAAACTGCGCTGTGTTCGACGGATCGCCGGGATCCAAGGGCGAGATCAAGCGATCCAGATCCTCGTCCTCCAGCGTCTTCAAGTCGGCCTTGGTCTGTTCCCGGATGGCATCCAGCGTATTGAGAAAGTACTCCAGCGGCTGGCCCGAGACCTGCGGAATGCCGAAACGGATCGGAAAGGCGATCTTCCATTCGTCGTCCATCGGACGGCGCATGATGTCCTCGCCGATCCAGGAACATTCGACCGCGGCGATGTGCAGAAGCAATGTGCCGATCGACTCGACTTTGTCATTGGGATGCCAGGCCAACTGTTCCGGCGTCAATCCTTCGACATACTTCTTCAATTGCCGTCGGACATCCTCCATCTGCGTGAGATAACGTCCGATGCGCGGCGGATAGCCGGCAAAGGGCAGCAGGGTGCGATTGTTGCTCATGGTCATTCCCCCCAATCCACCTGCACGACATTTCCGAGATGCGGCAGACGGCCCAGTTCATCAAGCACCGCCTGCGGCACCGGATCATCGACCGCAACAATCCCCAGCGCGGTGCCGCCCCGCTGACGCCGTCCCAGGTTCCACGAGGCAATGTTCACGTTGGCGCGCCCCAAAAGCGCCCCCACCGCGCCGATCACCCCCGGACGGTCCTCGTTGGTGAAGATGAGCACACGGCCTTCGGGGGCGATGTCCAGCGGGAATTCGTCGATCTGGCGCAGCCGCAGACTCGCGCCGTTTTCGACCACCCCCACCACCCGGTGCAGTATGCCGCCGACCCGCGCCTCGAGGGCGATCTGATTGGCGCGCGCCGGATCGGCCGATTGATCGCTCACCGCCACCTTCAGGTGCCGCTCGGCGGCGATCGTCATCGCGTTGACCATCGTGATCGGCGTGTCGGTCTGCGGCGCGAGGAATCCCTTCACCGCCGCCGCGGTGATCAGGCGCGACTCCGATTGAGTCTGCGAACCCAACTCCAGCGTCATGGCGTCGCAGGCGCCGCTGCCCAGCATACGCAACAGGCGGCCGGTCTTCTCCGCCAGTTTGAGGTAGGGGAGAAGCCGCGGAAGATCGGAGGGATCGGTCACCGGCAGATTGATGGCGTTGACATAGACGCCCTCGACCAGCGCCTGCCGCACCGCTCGCGCGATTTCGACGGCAACCTTGGTCTGGCTTTCGGCGGTCGAGGCGCCCAGATGCGGCGTGACCACCACATTCTCGCGCCCGGCGAACCAACGGTCCTCGGGCGGCTCCTTTTCGTACACATCCAACGCGCAGCCGGCCAGACGTCCCTCATCCAGCGCCCGGGCCAGCGCCGTTTCGTCGATGATCCCACCGCGCGCAGCGTTGACCACCAGCGCGCTGGGCTTGAGGCGCGCGATCATCGGCGCATCGATCAGGTTGCGCGTCTTTTCGGTCAAGGGCAGGTGCAGACTGAGCACATCGGCGGCGGCGACGACATCGGGCAGTTCGGCCAGCGTCACCTGGGCGGCGGCCGCCGCC
>DATMBC010000023.1 GCA_035559435.1 bacterium | reverse complement strand
CTTTGGTGACGCCACCGGAACGCTCTATGTGCCGGTGCAACGCCGTGTCAGCGTCGAAAACAAACAAGTCGCGCGGGCAGCTATCCGTGAGTTGATCGCCGGGCCGCCCGCGGGCCTGACCCGATTGGTGCTGCCGAATGTCGAGATCCTCGGCATCCAGATCAGCAACGGGACCGCCACGGTCAATTTCGACCGCCGTCCAACCGGCCAGGGCGACGTACGGGGCTTCTACGCGATCATGTATACGCTGATCGAATTCCCCAGCATCGAGCGCGTCCAGTTCCAGATCGACGGGCAAAACATCGGCGTGAACGGCAGCGGGCCGCTGGCCTGGACACCGATCAACCCACTCAATCCGCAGGGATTACCGGTCGATTATAGCCAGACCGAGTTCTTGCCGCTGTACTTCGTCTCCGACGACGGCCGGTACGACATCCGGATCCTGCGCATGGTCCCGAAGACCAGGCAAGTGGCCGAGGCGACCGTGCGCGCACTGCTCGAAGGGCCGGGCAGCTACGACTACGCCGTCCAGCGCGTCATCCCCGAGGGCACCGACCTGCGTGGCATTCGGCTGGCAAACGGGATCGTGATCGTGGACTTCACCCAGCCGTTCGCAGGCGCCGCAGACCGCGCCGCGGCGGTCCGCACAATCGTCGAGTCGCTGACAACTTTGCGCGGCGTCAATGGGGTCCAATTCCTGGTCGAGGGTCGTTCGCTGGGCGAATATTGGGGCGGGAACTACGGCGACATCGTCGGGAGGCCGCCGATCAATCCGAGGTAGCAAACGGCGCTCGAACGGCGGAGCGATCAGGGGCTGGCAGCGGCGAGGATTCGGGGCCACAAGCGGCGCCACCCTGGGGGCGGCCGCAGATGTGCCGCAGGGAACCGGCGCAGCGGCCGGGTGGCGATCGTCACCACCAGGAGCCGACGTTGCGGGCGTGGCTGGTGGGTGGCATGGCCCGGCAGCGTTCACAGACCCGGAACGGGATGCCCGTCCCGGTTTCGACGTGGAGCTGATCGCGGCCACCGCAATACCGGCAGACGCTCAGGTTCTCGATATCGTCGGCGCGCCAGAGTTGCGGCAACAGGACCAACTCCATATGACGGTTGATCGCCAGGATGCCGACCTTGACGCAGACGGCGGCGGGAAACACCTCCTCCACACGAGCAAACAATTGTTGCCGGTAGGAGTACACCTCGTCGCCGATACTGATATCTTGCATGCGCGGATGTTGCCTGATCTTCATACGCTTTGCAGTTGCGCGATCAGATCGCGCAGTTCCTCCTCACCAAGCCGAAAGCCAGGATCATCGCCAAACATCAAGGCATCGAGCGCTTCTGCGATAACTG
>DATMBC010000022.1 GCA_035559435.1 bacterium | reverse complement strand
GCAGGTCTGAGACCTGCCCCACGCGGCTTGCCATAAAACGACACCGTCATTGCGAGGAGGCCCATCCGCCGGAGGCGGATCGGGCCGACGAAGCAATCTTTTCCCCCCGGTCGTGAGGCATCCGAAGGACGACCAGGGCGGATCTGAGCCCTGCCCCATGTGGCCGCGCGTGTTAGCTATTCGTTGGATTCCCCTGTCCGCGGGAAAAGGATTGCTTCGTCGTCGTCCGCCTGCGGCGGACTCCTCCTCGCAATGACGGTTTCACGCGTCCTTCAGCATTGCACCGTCATTGCGAGGAGGCCCATCCGCCGGAGGCGGATCGGGCCGACGAAGCAATCTTTTCCCCCCGGTCGTGAGGCATCCGAAAGACGACGAAGGCGGATCTGCGACCTGCCCCAGATGGCGACATCGCCAGCGCCCATCCCCCGACGGACGCGGCGAAAAGCCGGTTGAGCCGGATTCGCCGATTTGTTAAGTTCTTCATTCTATCGCGGCAACCATCGCGATCACATGGGAGGGTTACTTGGACAAGACCGAACTGCTGCTCAAATCGCTGACCGAGGCGCATGGCGCCCCCGGCGACGAAAGCTCGGTCCGTGGCGTGATGGCGGCGCACATGCCGACCTATGCCCGCCTGTCGACCGACAAACTCGGCTCGCTCATCGCCCAGGTCCCGGGCAAAAGCGAGCGCCCGCGCGTCCTGCTCGGCTCGCACATGGACGAGGTCGCCTGGGTGGTGCGCGAGGTCACCAAAGAGGGATACCTGAAGGTCTTCCCGTTGGGTGGCTGGTGGGGGCATGTCATGCTCTCGCAGCGTTGTTGGGTCCACACCGACGACGGCCCGATCCTCGGCGTCTTCGGTTCCACCCCGCCGCACTTGTTGCCTGAAGACAAGCGCAAGAACGTGATCGAGCCCAAGGAACTTTACATCGACGTCGGTGCCACCGACAAATTCAAAGCGACCAAAAAGCTCGGACTGCGCAACGGGATGTATGTCACGCCCTATTCCGACTTCCAGATCATGGCCAACCCCGATTTGTACCTGGCCAAGGCCTTCGACAACCGCGTCGCCTGCGCGCTGGTCTGCGATGTGCTCGCCGCGATCAAGCCGAAGACCCAGCCCTACACGATCTACGGTGTCGGCAGCGTGCAGGAGGAAGTCGGGCTGCGCGGCGCCGGCACCGCCGCCTGGACGATCGATCCCGACGTGGCCTTGATCTTGGACGTCGGCATTGCCCGCGACACGCCGGGCATCGATCCCCCCGGCGAGCGGCTCGGCGGTGGCGTGGCCATCGACATCTACGACGCCGGCATGATCCCCAACAAGGGACTGCTGAAGCTGGTCATCGAGACCGCCGAGAAAAACAAGATCAAGTACCACCTCTCGTCGATGGACCGCGGCGCCACCGACGCCGGCCGTGTGCACATGTCCCGCACCGGCGTGCCGTCCGTGTCGCTGGGTCCGCCGTCGCGCTACATCCATTCGCACAATTCGATCATCTCGCGCTCCGACTACGACGCCTGCCTGAAACTGATCCTGGCGGTGCTCAAGCGTCTCGATCAGGCCACGGTGGAATCGTTCACCGGCATACGCGCCGGCGCGCGGGCGCCGCGCGCGAAGGGGCGCCGTTAGTGGGCCTGAAGGTCTTCGATACCCGCCGTCGGGCGCTGGTTGAATTCGAACCGCTGGAGCCGGGGCATGTCCGCATGTACACCTGCGGACCGACGATCTACAACTTCGCCCACATCGGCAACCTGCGCACCTTCCTGTTCGAGGACCTGCTGCGCCGCTACCTCCAGTGGCGCGGTTTCCGGGTCACGCAGGTGATGAATCTGACCGACATCGACGACAAGATCATCCGCCGCTGCCGCGAAGAAAAGCTGGCGCTGGCCGCGTGCACCGCCCCCTTCAAGCAGGCGTTTTTCGAGGACATCGACACCCTCCGCTTCGAACGCGCCGAGGTCTATCCCGAGGCGACCGCGCATGTGCCCGAGATGGTGGCGCTGGTGTTGCGGTTGATCGAGCGCGGCAACGCCTACAAGGCCGAGGACGGCTCGATCTACTTCCGCATCGCCAGTTTCCCCCGCTACGGCGAGCTGTCGCACATGAACCTCGACGAACTGAAGGCCGGGGCGCGGGTCGCCTCCGACGAATACGAGAAAGACTCGGTCTCCGACTTCGCACTCTGGAAGGCCTGGGATGAGCAGGATGGCGAGGTCTTCTGGGAGACGCCGCTGGGCAAGGGGAGACCCGGCTGGCATCTGGAATGCTCGGCGATGTCGATGAAGTACCTCGGGGAGACCTTTGACATTCACACCGGGGGGGTCGACAACATCTTCCCGCACCACGAAAACGAGATCGCCCAGTCCGAGTCGGCGACCGGCAAGCCCTTTGCCCGCTACTGGATGCACTCCGAACACCTGATCGTCGACGGCAAGAAGATGTCCAAGTCGCTGGGCAACTTCTACACGCTGCGCGACCTTCTCGCCAAGGGGTACTCGCCGGTGGCGGTGCGCTACCTGTTGATCTCGACCCACTACCGCGCCCAGCTCAATTTCACCTTCGCCGGCATCGACGCCGCCAAAGGGGCGATCGAGCGGCTGCGCGATTTCCATCACCGGCTGGGGGAGATGCGCGTGCCCGGCGCGGCGCACGACGATTTCCTCGCCGCGATTGCCGAGACCCGCTCGCTTTTCACCGAGAACCTCGACAACGACCTCAACATTTCCGGCGGATTGGGCGTCCTCTTCGAGTTTATCCGCGAGACTTACAAGCGCATGGACATCGGGGGCGTCAACGCGGAGGATGCCCGCGCGGCGCGCACGCTCATCGAGGAGATCGACCGGCTGCTGGATGTGCTCCGTCCGGACGCGCCCGCGGTCGACCCGGCCAGAATCGAGGCGTTGATCGCCGAGCGCAGAGAGGCGCGCGCCCAGAAGAATTGGAAGCGCGCCGATGAGATCCGCGATCTCTTCGAGCAGATGGGCATCATCGTCGAGGACACGCCCACGGGCACGCGCTGGAAACAGAAAGTCTAAGTCTTCCGATCACCGCAGGGGCGGGTCATTGCGATCCGCCCCTGTCGCTTTTGGCGGGCGTGGCGGGTTCGTGGAGTGTTTGCGGTGCCCGCACAGGGGGCGGCGGCTCAAAAACCGTGTCCGAGTGCACACGCGACCTCAGGACAAAGGGCTTTCACCCCTTGTGGCCCCTCAGCGGTAGATCGTCGGGTGCTGCGCGCCGCGCTTGCGGAATTCGGCGAAGTAGATGGAGTAGTCGGAGTCGGAAAACAGTATGAATCGAATCAGATCAAACGCTTCCGGATGCGCGGCGACAAAATCGCAGACGGTGCGGATCGCGATCGGCGCCGCCTCCTTGATCGGATAGCCGAAGGCGCCGGTCGAAATCGAGGGGAAAGCGATCGACCTCGCGCCGATTTCCTGCGCGCGGGCGAGACTTTCGCGGTAGGCGGACGCCAGCTCGGTCTTGTCGCTGGGCAATCCGGCGTAAATCGGCCCCACGGTGTGAATGACCCACTTGGCCTTCAACTTGCCCGCGCCGGTCACCACCGCCTTGCCGACCGGGCAACGGCCGATCTTGCGGCACTCTTCCAGGATGGTCGGCCCGCCGGCACGATGGATCGCGCCATCGACGCCGCCGCCGCCGCGCAGCCCGGAATTGGCGGCATTGACGATCGCGTCGGTGGTCTCGTGCGTGATGTCGCCGCGCGCCGCCTCGAAGCGGGTCGTCCCGATGGTGAAGTTGATCGCCGGCATCCTATGCGCTCAGGACCAGGAGCTTCGGCTCGGTCATCTCTTCGATCGCCCAGCGGGGACCTTCACGGCCGTTGCCGGAGAGCTTGACCCCGCCATAGGGCATCATGTCCACGCGGAAGGTCGGAGCCTCATTGTGCATCACGCCGCCGACGTCGATTGCCTCG
>DATMBC010000021.1 GCA_035559435.1 bacterium | reverse complement strand
GACCGTTCGGGAATCAGGTCCCGATAATTCGGATGATGGCCGCCGGCAGCATCATAATAACTCCGTCACCAATATACATCGGCCGCGACCGCCGGGGCAACAGGCGCCAGGAGGAGACGACGTCGCCCCCAAGCGCCCTCGCCCGTCCCGTGCCCGGAGGCACGGAACGACCTCTCCCAAAGGGAGAGGTGAACGGATTGGGTGAAGTTGCCAATATCGCGGGGAGGTAATCTATTGCCTTCTCACATTCTGAGGCCCCCACGAGCCCAGAAAACTGACGTGTCCCTTGGGAGGGAGGTTCGCCTCTCCCTTTGGGAGAGGTAAACCGATTGAGTGGGATACCCACGTCTGCGCCAAGGTCTTCCGCTGGCTTCGCACGTTCTGAGACCCCCCACAAGCTCAGAAGACTGACATGTTTGCTGGTACGAAGGTTCACCTCTCCCTTAGGGTGAGGTCGTTCTGCCCGCGCCAGCGGACAGCGCGGGTGAGGGGACCTCACTCAGCCGCACATCCCCCTCGGGCTACCGGCTCCCCTTCGGCAACATCTTCAGCACCCGAGCCGGGTTGCCCACCACCACCGCCCAATCGGGGACGTCTTTGGTCACCACCGCGCCGGCGCCGACCACCGCGCCCTCGCCGATCGTCACCGGCAACAGCACCGCCCCGGTTCCGATCATTGCCTTGCGCTTGACCACGGTCTTTTCCCACTTCTCCCGCGGCAACGGCGGCATCCGGTCGTTGGTGAACATTACCCCATGCGAGATGAAGCAATCCTCCTCGATTGTGACCAACTCGCAGATGAAGGCGTGCGATTGCACCCGCGTCCGGTCGCCAATGACGGCGCCGCGCTGGATTTCCGTGAACGGTCCAATCATGCAGTCCTTGCCGATGGTGCAACCGTAGAGGTTGACCGGCGAGAAGATCTTGGCAGATGGATCAATCTTGCAGTCGACTATTTTCCAGGGGTCTTGGGGAAACATGGCGCACCTGTGCCGGTTGATGGTGACAGAGAGGCGTTTCGACCATCGATCCGCCTCGAAGCGGTCAATTAACCCGCCGCCCGGGCCGGCGCAAAGCAGATTGCGTCACTTAAGTCAGAAGGCGCAGGGCTCCCTGACGGGGACGGCGGGTCCAGTTGTCTGGCATTCAAGGAGTTATTAGGACGGGGGCGAGTTAACCATGCGTCCGTCCGGCCAGCAAGGCGCAAGCGCTTGTGAAGATTATATCATAGAGGAATTGCCGCGGCAGAATCCGATAGTTTATATTGTGTTTCTGCCCAAAAACGGGCGTAGAAGCAAATGCACGGTCGCTAAAAGGAAGAAACGCGTGTCCACCCCATCCACCGAACCACCGAAGTCCCAGCGCGTCAAGGAAGTGATTGAACGCGTTACGATCCGTTTTGCCGGCGACTCCGGCGACGGCATCCAGTTGTCGGGAAACCAATTCACGCTGGCCACCGCGATGGCCGGCAACGACCTCGGGACGCTGCCCGATTTCCCCGCCGAGATTCGCGCCCCCGCCGGCACCCTGCCCGGGGTCTCCAATTTCCAGATCAGCTTCTCGGAGAAGTCGATTCACACTCCCGGCGATGCGCCCGATGTCTTGGTGGCGATGAACCCCGCCGCGCTCAAGGTCAATCTCAAGGACCTGGCCAAGGACGGCACGATCATCGTCAACTCCGACAACTTCACCCCGGTGAACCTCAAGAAGGCGGGCTATACCAGCAACCCGCTGGAAGACGGCTCCCTGGGGTCGCGCCGGGTAATCCAGATCCCAATCAATGAGCTCAATCTCAAGGCGCTGGAATCCTCGCCGCTCTCCAAAAAAGAACGCGACAAGTGCCGCAATTTCTACGCTCTGGGCGTGATCTACTGGCTCTATGACCGTCCGCTGGAGCCGACGCTCCAATGGATCGCCGACAAGTTCGCCAAGAATCCGGCGGTGGTCGAAGCCAACCAGACCGCCCTGCGCGCCGGCTACTACTACGCCGACACCACCGAGATTTTCACGCACAGCTACACCGTGCGCAAGGCCGCCCTCCCGCCCGGCGAGTACCGCAACATCACCGGGACCGAGGCGATGGTGCTCGGGCTGGTGGCGGGAGCCACGCTGGCCGAAACGCAGCTGTTCTACGGCAGCTACCCGATCACTCCGGCCTCCGACATTCTGCACGAATTGGCGCGACACAAAAACTACGGCATCGCCACCTTCCAGGCCGAGGATGAGATTGCCGCGGTCTGCGCCGCCATCGGCGCCGCCTACGCCGGCAACATCGGCGTGACCGGCACGTCCGGACCCGGCGTCGCGCTGAAAGGCGAGGCGATCGGCCTGGCGGTGATGGCGGAATTGCCGCTTGTCATCATCAATGTCCAGCGCGCCGGCCCGTCGACCGGCATGCCGACCAAAGCCGAGCAGTCTGACCTGCTGCAAGCGGTGGTGGGACGCAATTCGGAATGCCCGGTGGCGGTCCTCGCCCCGGCCACACCCGCGGATTGCTTCAACACCGCCATCGAGGCGATCCGGATTGCGGTGAAATACATGACCCCGGTCTTTGTCCTCTCCGACGGTTTCCTGGCCAACTCGTCGGAGCCGTGGCTGTTGCCGGATATCTCCACGCTGGAAAAGATCACGATCAGCCACAAGGCAGATGTGAACGATTTCAAGCCATACCGCCGCGACCCGAAAACACTGGCGCGGCCATGGGTGATCCCCGGGATGCCCGGTTTCGAGCATCGCATCGGCGGCCTGGAAAAAGAGGATGTGACCGGCAATGTCAGTTACGACCCGCAGAATCACGAGAAGATGACCCTGACCCGCGCCGAGAAGGTGCGCCGCATCGCGCAGGACATCCCGCCGACGCAGATTGTCGGCGAGCCCTCCGGGCAACTGCTGGTCATCGGCTGGGGCTCGACCTACGGCGCCATCACCTCGGCGGTGGAAAATGTCCGCGCCAGGGGCAAGAAGGTCTCGTATGTCCACCTGCGCCACCTCTGGCCCTTCCCGTCCGACCTGGGCGAGATCATCAGGCGCTTCGAGACCGTGCTGGTCCCCGAGATGAACCTCGGCCAGCTGAAACTGCTGTTGCGCGGCGAGTATGGACTGCCGGTGATCGGTTTGCACAAGGTGCAGGGACGCCCCTTCAAAATCAGCGAAATCCAAAGCAAGATCGAGGAGTTGATCTAATGGCCACCATGACCGCCCCGGCGCCGCAGACGCCCAAGCCGACACGCAAGGATTACGAGTCCGACCAGGAGGTCCGCTGGTGTCCCGGTTGCGGGGATTACAGCATCCTCGCCCAGATGCAGCGTGTCTGCGCCGATCTGGCCATCCCGCGCGAGAAACTGGTGTTCGTCTCGGGGATCGGCTGTTCCTCGCGCTTCCCATATTACATGAACACCTACGGCTTCCACACCATCCATGGCCGCGCTCCGGCGATCGCCACCGGGGTCAAGTGCGCCAACCCCGATCTGATGGTGTGGGTGATGACCGGCGACGGCGACGGGCTCTCGATCGGCGGCAACCACATGCTGCACACCCTGCGCCGCAACGTCGATCTGAAGATCGTGCTGTTCAACAACCGCATCTATGGCCTCACCAAGGGGCAGACCTCGCCGACCTCGGAGATGGGCAAGATCACCAAGTCGACCCCGATCGGCTCGATCGAGCATCCGATCCAGCCGGTGGCCTTCGCGCTGGCCGCCGAGGCGACCTTCGTCGCCCGCGCCATCGACGGCGAGCCGCAGCACATGCAGGAGGTCCTCAAGCGCGCCGCGCAGCACAAGGGCGTGGCCTTTGTCGAGGTCTTTCAGAACTGCAACATCTTCAACGACGGCGCCTGGGAGTACCTGACCGCCAGGGAAATCCGCGACGACCGGATCATCGAACTCAGGCACGGCCAGCCGATGAAGTTCGGCAAAAACCTCGACAAGGGGCTTCGCCTGAAGGGATTCCGGCTGGAGGTGGTGCAACTCGGTCAGGGCGTCAGCGAAAGCGATCTTCTGGTCCACGATGAAACCGACGAGGATGCCTCGCTCGCCTTCCTGCTGTCGCGCGAAAACCCCGACCTGCCGGTCCCGATCGGCGTCTTCCGCAGTGTCAGCCATCCCACCTACGATGGCCTGATGAAGGCACAGATCGACGATTACACGTCCAAGCGCGGTAAAGGCGACCTCAGGAAGCTGATCCACTCCGGCCAACGTTGGACTGTCGGCGCGTAGCCGGTGTTGTCATCCGCAACTGAGAACGCCGGGCATCCTCGCCCGGCGTTTTATATTGTGTCATTAGCGGTTGGGAGGGCGAGGCTATGCCGAGCCTGCTCTTGAGATGCCCATGGGCCTCCGATGCCGCTCAATCCACCATCCCCACACCGGAAACAACCACGCCGCCAGTCCCACCCACCCGATTGCCTCGGCGCTGGGCGGCGGCGGACCGGAGATGTTGGCGATGTAGATGACCGCTGCGAAGGCCACAAACCCCCAGAACGACCAACGGCCGATCCGGTCGCGCGGCTTGATCAGGCGAGTGTAGAAAAAGACCCCGGCGAGGAAGATCATGCCCTCGATGACGACTGTCGAAGGAACCGAATTCCAGAGTCCCAGACCCGCACGCGGCCCCTCCGGGTAAAGCGGCAGGTCGGGACGGTGTGTCAGCCAGTCGAGGACCCAATGACTGACCACCAGCGCGGCAATCACCGCGCCGTCGAGTACAAGGAGCCGGCGGGCAATGCCCCTCCGGCGCAGGATCACATAGCTGCCGGCCAGGAGCATTCCCCAGCCGACGACATAGAGCAGACTGTGCGTGTACGGGTAATGCGTGAATTCCAGCGGGGTGAACGCGGTGTCACCCGGGGCGATCCGCACCTGTTCGATCCCCAAAAGCAGGAAGATCGGCCAGACCAGATCGATCCACGATGTCGCCAGGATCAAGGTCCCCAGCGAGACACGCGGCACGGCTTTCTTTGCCGCCAATGCCAAGCCGAAATGACCGATGAACATGGATCAAGCCCGTTACTTCGCGCGATGACCCGTTAGCTCCTCACGCGTGGAGCAACATCCGCGCTCCATCCATCTCTGCACGAATCATCGCCTGACAATTCTTGTGAAGCGAAACGTGAATTCAGGAGATGTCATCGATCCCCGTTCGGTCACGCTCTGTTCTTCAATAAAATCCCTGTCGTCAGCCATGAATCGACCGTCAAAGGTGACGCGGTCACCTTCGGAGAGACCTGAAAGAGCATCAAAAATCGGAGAGGATTGATCAATCAGCGTCCCGTCCGTGATATCAGACAGTGCATTGTTCCAAGTTTGAACACGGATCTTTGATCCTTCCAGCTGGATCGACACATACGCTTTGCCCTCACTATTCGTCCCCATATCCCTAAGCGTCCCTGCCCAACTGGAAACTGTCCGGTCCCCACTTAGCGCATTGGCTATCTCTCCGCGACGATTAGTCCTCAGCGCTGATTTCTTAAGTTCGTTGGGGGCGTCCTCGTATGCGTCGTAAAACGCTTCGACTGCGCTTACGAATCTGAGTTGATCAGCGGGAATAACAGCTTCGGCTTCGTGGCTAGGTTCAGGTGGATCTTGATTGCGCTCGGCGATTTGCGTGCTGCCGTCTTCTTTCGGTCCCTGTGCTTCCCTCTGCGAGTTGCTTCCTATCGCGGCCAGGAACACGAGTCCAAGCACTACTGTCAACACAAGCTTTACGCCAGTTTTCCACGGAGCTCTGACCCACATGAGTATAACACCGACGGGGTAGACAAAGACCAAGAGCACCACTTGGAGCCAAGTCTTGTCCCATACGGAGATTCGCGACTTGGTACCCACGGGCTGAGACGTGTCTTCCATCTGAATCCTCCTTTTCCTTCAGCAGAATCCATAAATCCGAAGCCGCCCACGTACCTCAGCGACCTACCTCTACTCAAAATGAGTGCATATTCCCCGCACGCTTCAAGAACTGAAAGATCACATGCCAGCCCAGCAATGTGACGATCAAGAATCCGATCCACCAGGTCTTGTCGGTCATGCCCATCGCGCCGCCGGCAAACGAGAAGGTGTGCGCGCCGATCATTGTCCAGAGGATGGTCACGCCCATGTAGCTGTTGTGCCGGGCGCGGAGCATCGCCCCGGCCATCTTCGCCGGGTCCGGCGGCGTCCCCGCCTTGATCCCCGCCACCAGTTGACGCTGCCCCGGCAACAGACGGAAGAGCGTGTTGAACGCGGTGATCGAGCCGAGCATCGCCCCGATGTGAATGTTCGCGGTGCGGTACTCGAACTTCGCCCAGAAGATCATGAGCAGCAGCGTGACGGCCAGCAGCACAAACAGCGCCGCGCCGAGCGCCTTGGGGGTTTTGCCCAGGGCGCTGTTGACCAATAGGTCATAGACCACCGGCGCGAGCAACAGCGAAAACACAATCATCGCGATCGGCCCGACATACCCGCTGGCTCCCTGCACATTGGCAAACGCCAGTTTGCCGTGGTAGAAAACCAGCATCAAAAGCAGGAGCCCGAAGATATAGGCGAGGATCGAGGAGATCTTGAACCAGAACATCGACCGCGGCAGCATCTCCGGCACCAGCCGGCGCTGAACATCGGGCTCCAGTTTCGCCAGCATCGGCATCACGACAAAACTGAAGAAGAACCCATACCCCAGCCAGATCACGCCGAAGAGCACATGCATCCAGCGAAACAACGCATCGAGAATCGGACTGACGGTCTGCATTCACATCCTCCTTGGCGCGGGATTATATCGGGGCCTCGCGACGATCGGCGCGTTTAAGATGCGATCCCCGAAGCACTTGGCAAGCAATATCGCGCCCGGCGGGCGCAATGTCAAAAGCGGATACTTTTTCTCCGCGACCGCCAAACTTTCGCTTTTCATCGCGTATGCCCATAGGCAATAGATGCGCGCGGGTGTTATGATCCATGCCCCGCGCGCCAACGCGCGATTAACGAGAGGACAACCACGTGGCCACCGAAGCCCAGATTTTACAAGCGCTGAAAACCATCATCGATCCCGATCTGCACCGCGACATCGTCTCGCTCGGCTTTGTGAAGGACATCGCCGTCTGCGAGGACCTGGTCAAGGTGACGATTGAGCTGACCACGCCCGCCTGCCCGGTCAAGGACGACATGAAGGCCCAGGCCGAGCGCGTCATCCGCGCCCTGCCCGGCGTGAGCATGGTCAACATAAAGATGACCGCGCAGGTCCGTCCGACGCTGAGCGAGATGGGCCAGGCGCTGATCCCGGGCGTGAAGAATGTCATCCCGGTCGGCTCCGGCAAAGGCGGCGTGGGCAAATCAACCGTCTCGGCCAACCTCGCGGTCGCGCTGGCGCAGACCGGCGCGAGCGTCGGGCTCATGGACGCCGACGTCTACGGCCCCAGCATCCCGACCATCCTCGGCATCACCGAGCCGCCGGTCCCCGGCGAGCGCGGGATCATCCCCGTCACCGCCTATGGCGTCAAGGTGATCTCGATGGGTTTCTTCCTCAAGCCCGACCAGGCGGTTGTCTGGCGCGGGCCGATGCTGACCAAGATGATCGAGCAGTTTCTCGGCGGGGTCGAATGGGGCGAGATCGATTATCTCGTCGTCGATCTGCCCCCCGGCACCGGCGATATCCAGCTTTCGTTGTGCCAACGCATCCCGCTCACCGGCGCGGCGATTGTCTCCACGCCGCAGGATGTCGCGCTGAAGGTCGCCGAGAAGGCGGTGATCATGTTCAATCAGTTGAAGACGCCGATCCTCGGCCTGATCGAGAACATGAGCTACTTCACCTGCTCCCACTGCAACCACCGCGAATACATCTTCGACAACGGCGGCGCCCGCCGCGCCGCCGACCGTCTCGGCGTCCCCTTCCTCGGCGAGATCCCGCTGGCCACCCGTCTGCGCGAAACGTCGGATTCCGGCGTGCCGATCGTGATCGCCGAACCCGACTCCGAATCGGCCATCGCCTTCCAGCAGATCGCGCGCAACCTCGCCGCCCAGGTGAGCATCCGCAATGCGGAGGCCGAAGCGGCCGAGCCGGTGAAAATCACGTTCTGAGACAGTTCACCAATGGCCGGACACGTAGGGGCGTATTGCATACGCCCCTTTCCGATTCCGGTGCATCCCCTGATGACCACGGAACGCCGCGAGCGTGACGCGCCCTGAAGTGACCCGTGGAGGCAGGTTCGAGATCTACCCTGGCAGGTTGCTGATAAACCCAGAATCTCGCATTGTCACCCTGAGCGGAGCGAAAGGTCTGCTTTTCCGGTACATAGATGAAAACAGCAGTTGCTTCGCATCGCTCAGCATGACATTTGCCTCTTCGCAGTCGCATCGTAGGGGCGTATTGCATACGCCCCTTCCCCACGCCGCCTCATGGCATCAAACGGGCTTGCGGCGCAGAGTGCCCCACGGCAGGAGGATGGGGCGCTTGGCGATGACCGCCTCCCTCCGCTCCGAATTCCGTATCTTACCCCCGACACATGCACTCGAACCCCACCATCCACCACACCGCCGCCGCCGCCGATGCCGGCATCCGTGTCGACCGCGTGCTGGCCGAGCGCTTCCCCGACTACTCCCGCTCGCAGATTCAGCGGGCCATTGACGGCGGCCAACTGCTCATCAACGGCGTCGTTGCGCGATCCAATTACAAGGTGGAGGAAGGCGACCAGATCACGCTCACGCTGGCGCGCGTCGCGGCGCCCGATGCCCCCGCCGAACCGGAAGACATCCCGCTGGATGTCCTCTTCGAGGACGAGCACTTGCTGGTAATTAACAAGCCCGCCGGGATGGTGGTGCATCCGGCCGCCGGGCACCGCACTGGGACTTTGCTCAACGCGCTGCTGGGACGGGGCGCCTTCGACGACGATGACGCCGAAGCCGAAAGCGACCGCCCGGGGATCGTTCACCGGCTCGACAAGGGCACTTCCGGCCTGATGGTGGTGGCGCGCACCGAACTGGCCCACCGTCGTCTGGCCGCGCAACTGAAGGACCGCGCGCTCTCGCGCATCTACTGGACCATCGCCTGGGGGCACCTGAAGAAGTCGCCGCTGGTGATCGACGCGCCCATCGGCCGCTCCCTGCGCGACCGCAAGAAGATGGCGGTCAACAACGCCGGTCGTGAGGCGAAGACCACCGTGCACCTGCGCGAACGCCACGCCCTCGCCGATTGGCTCGAAGTGCACCTATCGACCGGACGCACCCATCAGATCCGTGTGCATCTTTCGCACGTCGGCCATGCGGTGGTCGGGGATGTCGAATACGGCGGCGGACGCGACCGGATCGCGGGGGTCGATCCCCGCCGCCGCGACCTGGCCCGTAAGATGCTCGAGGCCATCGGCCGCCCCGCCCTGCACGCCCACACGCTCGCCTTCCTGCACCCGGCCTCCGGCGCGCCGCTTACCTTCTCCGCCCCGCCCCCGCCTGACTTCCAGGCGCTGTTGGACCTCTGCGCCCAGCACCCCTGAATCCGCTTGACCGCGCCGAAACCGGAACAGAAATTCTCCCCATCTAAAACGGGGCGGCAGCGCCGGCTGTGACTGTGCGCGTCAGCGCCGCGCCCGTGCTTCGCAACTTCGCAACACACACGATCGACGGGTTGTCTCGCATGCGGGTGAGGGCATGCAGATGCTGACTCCAGGGACCGCTATGACGGCCGGACCGTCCGTGGACAGGCCGCATCGAAACGATGCGCCGCGGGTGGGGAGGTGGTGTCGTTGAGTGCGTCGTAATCGCTTCGGATGTCCTTAGTCAACGTTGTTGCCCATTCACCGAACTCTGAAAGAGGACAAAGCCATGAGGCATCGCATCATCCTCCTGATCGTTGCCGCCTGTGTGCTGGCCGGATTCGCCGGCGCCGCCGCCGCCGATTACGTCATCCGCAAGGAGTTTGTGCCCGTCGATGACACGCCACGCTGGGTGGATGACGAGTTTGTGGTCGTGCTCAAACCCGCCTTCAAGTCGGGCTTCGATGTCCAGGTCGACAAGCGCGCCAACCGTGTGCGGGTCAGTGTCGCGTCAATCCAGCGACTGGTCGACGCGCACGGCGTCATTGGCATGTGGCGTCAGTTCGCCGCCGCCGCCGCGCCGGAGCTGGAAGCGTTCTACACCGTGAAACTGGCGCCGGGGCAGGATCTGGATCAGGCCGCCGCCGCCTTCGCCGCCGACCCGGCGGTCGATCATGTCGAGAAAATCGGCATCCATCCGCTCTACGCCAACTGCGCCACCGGGACACCCCGTCCCGCCAACGACACCTACTACAACAACCCACCGCCGACCTTCAACTGGCCGCAGTGGGACCTCTGGGACAGCAAGGGCATCGATGCCGAGCTGGCCTGGACGGTTGAGACCGGCGACGCCACCGTGGTGGTGGTGGCGATGGATTCGGGCGTGAAGTACACGCACAAGGACCTGGGCGGCAACAATCCCCCCGGGCCCCTCGGACAACTCCACCGACGGCAACGTCTGGGTCAATCCCTTCGAGGTCCCCGGCAATGGAATCGACGATGAAGGCAACGGCTTTGTCGATGACGTCATCGGCTACGACTTCGTGACCGGCGTGACCGGCTGCGCCTCGGGCGAGGACTGCTCGACCATCGACAACAACCCGATGGACTTCAACGGCCATGGCACGCACACCGCCGGCACGATGGCCGCGATCACCAACAACGCCCGCGCCGTGGCCGGCATCGCCGGCGGATTCGGCGATGGCACGACGGCCTCGCCCGGCAACGGCTGCAAGATCATGTGCATGCGCATCGGCTGGTCGGACGCGGCCGGCAACGGCTTCGTCCGCATGGATTTCGCTGCCCAGGCAATCAACTACGTCGTCGGCATGAAGCAGCGCGGCGTCAACGTCGCCGCCATCAACTGCTCCTGGGGCAGTTCCAACTCCGGCGGCATCGCCGCCGCCCTCGACGCGGCCATGAACAATGACATCCTCGTCGTTCACGCCGCCGGCAATTCCAACTCCAGCCTCGCCGACTATATGGGCAGCCGCACCGAAATCCTGAATGTGGCCGCCACCGACGAGGCCGGATTGCGCGCCAGCTTCTCCAACTACGGCTCCTGGGTCGACATCGCCGCGCCCGGCGTCTCAATCATCAGCACCTACCAGGTCGGCACCGACCCGATTCCGGATTATGTCGCCGTCCTCGACGGCACCTCGATGGCGGCCCCGCACTGCGTCGGCGTGGCCGGATTGCTGGAGTCCTTTAACCCCTCCCTGACCCGCGCCGACAAGTTCAGTCTGATGGTCAATAACACCTGCCCCGCCGGCAGTCCGAACATCGGCGGCATCCTCAATGCCAAAAAGGCGCTCGATGCGATCGCCCCGCCCTGCGATGTGACCGCCAACTTCACCGGAGCGCCCACGTCAGGCAATGTGCCGCTGACGGTCAATTTCACCGACGCCTCCACCGGGCCGGTGACGTCGTGGTCATGGGATTTCGGCGACGGCGGCGCCTCGACGGCGCAGAACCCGTCGCATGTCTACTCCGCCGCCGGCACCTACACCGTGTCCCTGACGGTGACAACCGCCACCTGTAACAACACCCTGACCCGCACCGATTACATAACGGTGACCGACCCGAACGCCTGGGTCACATTGTCCTCGGATGACTTCGAGGCGGGATTCGGCAGTTACACCGACGGCGGCGCCGATTGCATCCGCTACACCGGCGGCACTCATGCGCACCAGGGCGTGGCGGCCATCGACATTCAGGACAACACCGCCAGTTCCCTGTTCTCCCACACCGCCGCGTACAACGTGACCGCCTACAACACGCTGGAGGTCTCGTTCTGGTTCAAGGCCGTCAGCATGGAGAACGGCGAGGACTTCTGGGTCCAGTACTTCAACGGGTCGACCTGGGTCACGGTCGGCGATTTCAACGCCGGCACGGACTTCGTCAATAACACCTTCAACAACCGGGTGGTGACGATCTCGCGCAGTCAGCACAATTTCCCGACCAACGCACGCATTCGCTTCCGCTGCGACGCCGGCGACAACAACGACGACGTCTATATCGACGAGGTGGTCTTCCGCGCCACCACCGCCACGACACCGTCGATCAATTCCGCCCCCGCGCTGGCCTCGGCCGATCCCGTGCCGCGCGAATACGCGCTGGAGCAGAACTACCCCAATCCCTTCAACGCCGGCACCGTCATTCCTTTCACGCTGCTGGAGGGCGGCGATGTGCAGCTGGTGGTCTACGACATCCTTGGCCGCACCGTACGCCGACTGGCCGCCGGCTTCTTCCCGGAAGGATCGCACACCGTCGTATTTGACGGCCGCGACGCGGACGGTCAACCTCTGGCTTCCGGCGTCTATCTCTATCGATTGGTCGCATCCGGAAGTGTCCAGACCCGCAAGATGGTTTTGCTGAAATAGCCCCGAACAATCGCGCCGCGGGGAAGTCCGACGGACTTCCCCGCGGCTCAGTTCGCGGAGACAGCAAAGCAATCGCTATCGCGCCGCCTCGGACCGTCCGAACCGACGACACGTGGCGGGGCGCCCAACGTCAGGCTGCTGATCGTGCGGCAGGGAGGATTCTCATCATGAAGTATTTCGTCCTGGCACTACTTGTGTGTGCGTTGGTGTGCGCCGCACCGACCGTCCGGGCGGGCGAGCGCGATCCCTCCGCGGACCGACTGTTGGCGGCGGCCGAGCCCTGCCCACCGGAAACGATGTTCACCAGCGCCCAATCCGGGCCCCCGCGCCCCTGGTGCGGCGCCCAGGAATTGTGGGATCGCAAAGTCCGGCTCATGGGTTTGTCGAAGCCCGTGGCCGCCTGCCCTCAACAGGGCGCTTGCGACGATCCCGCCGTGCGCGACGCGACTCCAGTGACACCCCTCACGGTCCGCGTGATTGTCCACGTGCTGCGGAATGATGACGGCACCGACGGCGTATCGCAGGCCGTGGTCGACGCGACCATTGCCCAACTGAACGCCGACTTTGCGGCCAACGGAACCGGTCTGTCGTTTAGTCTGACCGCAACGCGATTCCACAACAACAGCGCGCTGGCCTGCATCGCCGCCTGCACGGCCGGCGATTGCGGCGCCGCGCTGGCAGATATTGACGCCATGCGCAACCTGTACGCCGAGTCCCCGACCAGCCAGTGTAACATCTACATCTCCTGCCAGGACTCGGGACCGGCCACACTCTACGGACTGGGAAACTTTCCATGGGACCCGGATGCCCTCACCGACCTCGGCGGCCTGTGGATCAATTCCGTCGTGGCCGGAGCCGATCAACACATCATTACCCACGAAATGGGTCACACGCTGGGCCTATGGCACACGCACCACGGCATCACGGAGGTGGCCACATGCGGACCCTGCTATGAGTTTGCCAGCGGATTTGAGGGGGATCGTCGCGGCGACTTCTGCGGCGACACGCCGCCGACGCCCGTCAACTACACGTGTTTTGCCCCCGGCGTTTGCGATTGCGAATACGCACAATTCGGAGCGACTCAGCCGGAGAATTACATGGGCTACGGCCCCGCCTCGTGTGTTCACTTGTTCACTGCGCAACAGTCCCGTCGCCTTCAATGCTGGACCAAAGCGGTTCTGGGCAGCTGGTACGGGGCGGCGCTGCCGGAGCTGCATGTTCATGACCAGCGCGTCATCCGCATCGCCGGCGGCGGCAATCGGTGGCGCGCCAGCGACACCATCCTGATCACCGACGCCAACCATGCCCCGGTCGCGGGCGCAGCGGTCACCGCCACTTATTCGGGTCCCAGTTCCGGCACGCTGAGCGGCCAGACCGGCGCCAACGGCCGTGTCGTGCTCACAACGCCACTCAAGAAAAATCCATCCGGCCAGTGGTGTTTTGAAGTCACCTCGGTGTCGCGTTCCGGTTACGCCTACAATTTCGGGGACAACGAAGTAACGCGTGAGTGCGAGTCCGGACCTGTCTTCGCGCTCTCAAACGATGCGGCCAACGGAAGCGCTCTCGCCGCCAAAGACGCAGGCACACAGATGAGGGCCTACCCCAATCCCTTCAACGCTAACACCACGATCGCCGTGACCCTGGCTGACGACGGTCCGCTGGTGCTGACGGTATGTGATATTCTGGGACGAACGGTTCGCCGGCTCGCGGATGGCCACTACCCACGAGGTACGTATTCGTTTGCTTTCGACGGCCGCGACGAACACGGCAACCCCCTGGCCTCGGGCGTCTACCTGTATCGACTGACCACGCCAGGCAACACCCAGACACGGAAGATGGTGCTGGTCAAATAGCCATGGGCTCCCGCTGACTGGCATGACGCCCCCTCGGCGACGAGGGGGCGTCTGTTTATGCAGGAGGTGTGGCAACCGCCTCCTGCCGTCATCCGAATTCACCGCCGCAAACCAGCAAGCCGGGATTAAGGGGCCAATAACCCCTAACGTCATCAACTCTCGTGGAAACAAGACTCGTTCACCTCCCCCCTCCGGGGGAGGTCGCTCCGCGTCAGCGGAGCGGGTGAAAGCGCACCGCCGCCAATACCCGCCCGCGGCCAGTCCCCCTCAAACACCGAAGGCGCCTTGATAAGGCTCGTCCAAATGCGTACATTGCAGGCCTGCGCGGACGCCCCTGCGTCCGCGTTTGGCGTGTTATGGACCAGAGCCGCATCCGCAACTTCTCGATCATCGCCCATATCGATCATGGGAAATCCACGCTGGCCGACCGGCTGCTGGAGGCTACCCACACCATCGATGAGCGCAAGATGCGCGAACAGGTCCTCGACAACATGGACCTGGAGCGCGAACGCGGCATCACCATCAAGTCCCACGCCATCCGCATGAACTACCGCGCCCAATCCGGTCAGGACTATGTTCTGAACCTGATCGACACACCCGGGCATGTCGACTTCAACTACGAAGTCTCGCGGGCGCTGGCCGCCTGTGACGGCGCCATTCTGGTCGTCGATGCTGCCCAGGGTATCCAGGCGCAGACCGTGGCCAATGCCTACCTCGCCATCGAGGCCGGGTTGACCATCGTCCCGGTCCTCAACAAGATCGATCTGCCCGCGGCCGATCCCGACCGCCACGCGGTCGAAGTCGCCAAACTGCTCTCCTGCGAGCCCGAGGAGGTCATCCGCGTCTCGGCCAAGACCGGACTGAACACCGACCAGTTGCTGGAGGCGGTCATCGCGCGCATCCCGCCGCCGGCCGGCGACCCCAATGCCCCCCTGCGCGCGCTGGTCTTCGATGCCGCCCACGATCTGTACCACGGCGCGGTTGTCTATGTCCGCGTGGTCGACGGATCGCTGAAAGCCGGCGATCAGATCCGCTTCTTTTCGCACCCCGATGTCCATCAGGTCGAGGAGACCGGGATCCTGCAGATGCGTCCGATCCCGCGCGAGACGCTTGCGGCCGGCGAGGTCGGCTACATCCTGGCCCACGTCAAGGACATCCACGAGGCCCGTGTCGGCGACACCGTCACCAACGCCGCCAACCCGGCCGCCGCGCCCCTGCCCGGTTTCCGCGCCATCAAACCGATGGTCTTCTCCGGCCTGTATCCGGCCGATTCGGACAAGTACTCCGATCTGCGCGTCGCCCTCGACAAACTGCGCCTCAACGACGCGTCGCTTTCTTTCCAGCCGGAGCGGTCGCTGGCGCTGGGGTTCGGGTTCCGTTGCGGTTTTCTGGGACTGTTGCATCTGGAGATCGTCAAGGAACGGCTGGCGCGCGAATTCAATCAGCCGATCGTGGCCACCGTGCCCAACGTCGAATACCAGATCCGCATGACCAACGGCGAGGTTCGCACCATCGACAACCCGGCCGACATCCCGCCGCGCGGCCAGTACGAGGCGATCGCCGAACCCTATGTGCGCGCCCACATCATCTGCCCGTCCGACGCGGTCGGCACGGTGATGACCCTGGCCACCTCCAAACGCGGCGACTACATCAACACCGAGTACATCGGCGACCGCGCCCGGTTGATCTTCGACTTCCCGCTGGCCGAGATCATCTTCGAGTTCTATGACCGGCTCAAGTCGGTCACCCGCGGCTACGGCTCGCTCGACTACGACTTCCTCGAGTACCGGGAAAACGCCCTCGACAAACTCGAAATCCGGCTGGCCGGCGAGACCGTCGACGCCCTCTCCTCGGTGGTCCATCGCGACAACGCCTACCGCATCGGCCGCAAACTCTGCGAGACGCTCAAGGAATTGATCCCCCGGCAGCAGTTCGAGGTCATCATCCAGGCCGCGATCGGCGGCGGCAAGCCGATCGCCCGCGAATCGGTCAAGCCCCTGCGCAAAGACGTCATCGCCAAACTCTACGGCGGCGATGTCACCCGAAAGCGCAAGCTGCTCGAAAAGCAAAAAGAGGGGAAGAAACGGATGAAGCGGGTCGGCAAGGTCGATGTCCCGCCCGAGGCCTTCCTCGCCGTGCTCAAAATCAGCGATTAGGGATGGGGCTTACGCCCTGGACACGGTCGGGTCGATCGTCGGGATCAGGATCCCGCCGCTGACCTCGGGCTGATAGATCACGCCCAGGTAATCTTCCAACCTGATGCCTTCGGCCGTCGCGTCGAGCGTCGCGGCGATGTGCAACCCCGCCGGGGCCGCATCTTTCTTCCGCGCGCGCAGTTGCCGGGACCGCCGTGTCGGCGTGCCGTCGGCCTCGCGCACAACGAGCACCTCCGGCGAATACAAGTCCACTGAGTCGTTCCGCATCACCATTGCCACCGAGCCGTCCGAGAGGCGCACAACCGTGCCGACCGGAAACACCCCGATCACGTTGACGAACGCCTTGAGGATGAGCGGGTCATACCATTGCCGCCCCTTGTACAACAGCCGCCGCACCGCCTCATCGGGGCTGATCGTCTCCTTCTGGTAGACGCGGCCCGATGTCATGGCGTCGTAGGCGTCGCAGACACTGATGATGCGCGAGAACAAATGCAGCGTCCGCGGACGCGTCAGCGGCGGATAGCCGGTGAGGTCCATCTTCAGGTGATGCTCGAAGGCGCCGGCCATCGAGACGCCGATCTCGCGTTCCATCGCCCGCAGACTGGCCAACGTCAGCGCGCCCAGCGTCGGATGGCGGCGAATCTGCTCCCAATCGTCCTCGTTGAATTCCGCGGGCTTAGCGATCAGTTCGCGCGGCAGTTTCACCTTGCCGATATCATGGAACAGCGCCGCGAAGCCCAGCTGCGCGAGGCGAATGCGATCCAGCCCCAGGCGCATGCCGACCGCGATCGAGTAGAGCGCCACATTGACCGAGTGGTAGTAGGTATACTCGTCGAAGTCCTTGAGCGCCGCAAACTCCATTAACACATCCTCGTCGTGCGCCACTTCGTCGATCATCAGGTGCACCACGCGTTGCACGGTGGAGGCATCGAAGGAATTGCGATCACGCACCCGCTCCCAGAACTCCTGCACCACCGCTTCCGACCGCTGGAACAGCGCCTGCGCCCGGCGACGCTTGACCACGTTGGGATCGGTCTCCGGGTCAATCTTGCGCGGGTCGAGAAAGTCGCTCGGGTCACGGGTCGCCAGCGGCTGGATCGGAATCCGCGTCAGCCCGACGGCGTTCCAGGTCTCCACCAGCGCCGCGTAAGGATCGGCGGCGCGGCGGTCGGTGGTGGCCAGCGCGAAGAGCGCCTGGTCGATCTGGCCCGACGGAGTGTCGCTGTAGATCGTCACGCCGCCCAGGCGCAGGTCGGCGAACCGCGCTGCCAGCGACCGCCCGAAGGAGAATTCGCGGTCGTAGTTAAGACGTTCCCCGTTGAAGAAGATGTAATCATTCTGATAGGTGATGGCGCAATCGGAGCCGCTGGCAAACAGCGCCCGCAGGGCCTGCGCCAGTTCCTCGCGGCGCGTCCGGAAGGCGGTGTTGTTCTCGTCATAGACCGCGGCGGCCCGCCAGGCGGCGTAGAAGGCCCGCAACGCGGTGATCGCAAGGCGATACCCCTCCGCCCGCGACAGATTGTCCGATCGCGCCGGTCCGCTCATCCCTCGTCCTCGTCGTCGGCGGCTTCCGGCGCCGCCAGTTGCTGCCGTAACGACAGAGCCGTGCGTGCGGCATCGGCCACGTCGGCGGCATGGTCCTTCACCAACGCATTCAATTCCGCCAGCGCCAGCGGGTCGGACGATGCGCCCAACGCCCGGATGGCCGCCAGACGCACCGGCTGCCAGCGCGACCGCTTGAAAAACGGCGCCCGTCGCGAGAGATTGATCAGGTGCAACGCCGCCGGTTTTCCCCCCAGGCGCGCGTAGGTCGTCAACAGCTCCCGCGTCTCGGCCGGATCGCGATCGGGCAGTTCGTCGGGATTGATCTGGGCCTTGATGTCGTCGATCGCATCCGCGCTCGGTCGCCGCCCCAGCGCCCGCAACGCCCGCTTGCGCAGATCGGCGTCGGGATCGTTGAGGAAGCCGCGCAACACGCGGTCCGCCTCCGGTCCGAGAATGCGTTTGGCCGCCCGCAGCGTCTCCAACCGCACCCTGGGGTCGGTGTGCGATGCCGACTTCTTGAGGAAACTGACGCCGCGCTCGGCGCCGATCTCACCCAGGATCATCGCCACGTTCCGCGAGACATACCAGCGCTTGTCGTAGATGAAACCGCCGATCAGATCGATCGCCTCGCGCCCATGTGCGATAAGGAAGTCGCAGACCATCATGCGCGCCGGCCTGTTCTCCAGCGTCCCCAGCATGCCGGTGATCGGCGTGATCGCCACCGGACCAAACAGCGAGAGCAAGTCGCGGATCGGCTCCAGCGGCGCCTGCGGATTGGCGTTGAGGTAGGTTGCCAGCTTGTCGAAGTGCCGCTTTTCCGCCATGCGCGTCAGCGCGGCGTTCAGTCGCTGGACCCCGCGCGGCTGCAGATCCCCCATCAATCCGCGCACTTCAATCATCAACTTGCGCGCCAGATTCCAGCGCCCCGCGGCCACCGCCTGCTCGTACTGCCGTTCGAGCACGCCCACGGCGTCATCAAAGATGCGCGTGCCCTCGTTGTTCCGGATGATCTCGATTAACACATCCAGGCCAAGACTCTCGGCCGTGTCGTCGGTGTCCGGACGGCACAGTGTCGCGAGTGCGACTTTTTCATCGGCGCTCAATGCCGTCACGTCGCCGAAGATGTCCTGGATGTGCAAATGCCGTTCACGCTGCACGCCCTGGTAGGGGCTTTCGGGCCGCGTCTGGCCGGCGGTCTCCGCGAGCGTGGGCTTGGCGAATTCCTCGTGCGGGGCGGCGATCTCCGCGTCGGTGGCCGCGAGGATGTAGGCCCCCTCGACGACACGGTCCACCGTGTAGTGCTTGATGTGCGGCAGCGAGGCTTCCCAGAGACGGTTGGCGAGGTCGACGGCGGAGTCGACAGTGGCCAGCGCTTCCGCCATGATCTGGAGGAAGCGATCGCACTCTTCGCGGGTCACGCCGGGCTCGAAACCGATCTCACGAATGCCGTCGCGGAAGAACAGATAGGCGAGATTCTCCTCGCTCCCGGCGCTGTCGTAAACCGATTCCCCTTCAAACATGAAGGCGGCGTCGGTCGCCTGGATCACAAACGGTCCGTGACCGTCCAACAGCAAGTGCAACGCGTCGAAGAATCTGCCGCGGAACTCCTCGGGAAGCGGATTGGTCGCCGGATACAGGCAGGTTGTCTTGACCGCGCGCGCCCAGAGACTGCAAAACTCCCGCAGCGAACGCACCAGGAGTTCGCCCGACTCCGGCACGGCTCCGCCGGCGCCTTCCACTGTCCCCGCCATGTTGGTCAGGTCGCGATCGGCCATCACATGTCAGATTATCGGCATCATCGGCGCGCTCCCACAGCGTGCCCGCGCCCCGGATCATCGGATTTCCCGGCATCACAGTATGGGATACACCCCATACCCGGACCGGGGGAATGCGATTGACCCGTTCCCGGCGCATGGCGATCATGGCCCGGTATGAGACGCCTGGCCCTGCTCTGTCTTTTGCCTGCGCTACTCTTATGGGCCGCCCCGGCCATCGGCGCCGGTTCGCGGGTGGAGGACATCCCCGTCGATTCCTGGATTTACGACGCCCTGTTCGAGCTGTCGGCGCACACACCGCTACCGGAACTGCTGTTGCACACGCGGCCGCTCGCACGCGGCGAGGTGGCCGACGCTCTGGCGCGGCTCAACGGCGAGCGCGAAGCGCTGACTCCCGGCGCAGCGATCGTGTACGACCGTTTGCGGCAGGAATTCGCCGAAGAGCTGGCCGCTGCGGACCCGATCCGCCGCGAGCACGGTCTGCGTCTCGGCGGGGGCCCGACCGCCCGCACCGATCAGTTTCGCCATGGCCTCGCCGAAAACCGCATCGGCGTGGATTTCATTCCCGCCTTCACGGTCGCGGACGCCATCGCGGTGCGTCTGCGCATCCGCTTCGACTCCGACGCCCGCTCGGACAGTCAATTCCACGGCAAGCATTGGAAGGACAATTTCTCCGCCTGGGTTGAGCAGTCGGCGCTGACCGCGCGCTGGAAACGACTGACCGTGGCGTTCGGCCGCGAGTACTGGCGCTGGGGACCCTCGCCCCACGACGCGATGCTGATCTCGGATCATTCGCCCCCGTTCAACGGCCTGCGGCTGCAATACCGCGCCGGCAACTGGTCGTATGCCTTCCACGCCACGCCGCTCGATCAGATGTATGTCTTTGCGTCCGATTATGCGGAGGGATCATTCACCGAGGGTCTGGCGGACCGCTATCTCGTGGCGCACCGCCTGAATTGGAAGCCCGTTCCCAATCTGGAAATGGCCGCCTCCGAAGTCATGGTCTTCGGCGGCTTCGACCGCCGTTTCGAGTGGAACTACCTCAATCCCTTCCTGCCCTACTACTGGGAGCAGCTCAACGAGAGCGCCAACGACAACCCGCTGTGGAGTCTGGAACTCTCCTGGCGCGCGCGCCCGGGGCTGCGTCTCTACGGCGAATGGCTGATCGACGATTTCCAGATCGACTTTGAGTCCGAACCGCAGCAGATCGGCGTCCTGATCGGCGGGCTCTGGTCCCCCGCGCCGCTGCGCGGACGGCTTTCGCTCAACGCCGAGTACCAGCGCATCAACACCTACGTTTACGGACAGGGACAGCCGTGGAATCGCTACTTCCATCTTCGCGACAAGGATGGCGCGGTGATCGGTATCGGATCGAATCTCGGCACCGACGCCGACCGGATCAGCATAATGCCGCTTTGCCATTTGTTGCCGCGCCTGGATCTCCGCGGCGATTTCCATTACATCCGCCGCGGCGTCAACCGGATCAGCGATCCGCAGAAGTCGGGTGTGCCCAAGGGCACGCCCTTCCCCTCCGGCACGGTCGAACGCGAGTGGCGTTTGGCCATCGGCCCGCGCTGGCAACAGGGCGGCCATCTCGTGGCGTGGGCGCTGGTGGGTTACGACGATATCGACAACGCCGGGCACGTCGACCGCGCCCGGCGCAACGGATGGTTCGTGCAGCTGCGAGTGAATGCCCTCTGGTGGAAGACCTTCGGTGTCTGATCGACCCTCACGACTCCTCCTGCGCGCGCCGGCCAAGCTCAATCTTGGACTGCGTGTGCTCGGCAGGCGCCCCGACGGCTACCACGAGATCGAAACGCTCTTCGTCGCCGTCTCGCTCTTCGATGAATTGGAGATGGAGCGGCTGCCGTCCGGCGGGATCCAGTTTTCCTGGACGCCGGGACGATCCAATCTGGCCGCAGGCGATCTGAATGCCGGCGAAGGCAACTTGGTCGTCCGCGCCGCCCGTGCCTTTGAAACGATGGCGGGCGCGCCCATCCATGTCCGCATCCATCTGCGGAAATCGATTCCCGTCGCCGCTGGTCTGGGCGGCGGGTCCGCCGATGCCGCGGCAACTTTGATTGGCTTAAGCCGACTCTATTCCGGGGAGGCGGCCAGACTGGACTTGGCCGCCGTTGCGACAACAATCGGTGCCGATGTGCCGTTTTTTCTCGGCCCTCCGGCCTGTTTCGGGCGAGGGAAGGGCGAGCGGCTCAGCCCGGCGGCGATCAATCTAACATGGTGTGCCATAGTAGCTTGCCCGAAGATATCAAGCCCAACCGGGGAAGTTTACTCGGCTTTGGACTTGACTTGTGTACCAAAAATGACCGATTATCCCAATCGTCTCGACGGGGATGGGTTTTTCGCCGCCTTGGCGCTCTTACACAACGACTTACAAGACGTTGTCGCGCGTCGAATCCCCGAAGTGCCCCAGTGGCAGCAGCGACTTTTAACTCTCGGAGCGGAAGGAGCATACGTATCCGGCAGTGGGCCATCAGTGTTCGGGATTTTCCGGACGCCGCCAGATCGAGCTGTGATCGAATCGCTCGCGACTGACAACGCCGATCTGTTTCTGGTCCACCCACTGAATACGAAGATGACTATTTTAGTCGGGTTTGCGTAACTTCCGTTGCCCTGACTCAAGGAGCAACCTGTGGAGATCAGCGAAGTCCGTGTCACCCTGCGCGATGAAGAGAAGCTGAAAGCCTTCGCCAACGTCACCTTCGACGAGGAATTCGTCATCCGGGGGCTGAAGATTATCAACGGGAACAACGGCTACTTTGTCTCCATGCCGTCGCGCAAACGCGCCGATGGCACGCATCAGGATATCTGCCACCCGATCAACAACAAGATGCGCGAGAAGATCGAACGGGCCGTACTGGCCGCCTACGAGGAAGAGTTGAAGGCCGCCGCCGCCGGCAAGCCGCGGGGGGGCGCCGACATCGACGACGATCACCATCCCTCCTGAGATCCTCTCCCATCCCGGGCCGGCAATCCGAAAAATCCCCGACCGGGACGCGCCCAAAGTTCGTACCTTGGCGGGTCGCGCGACTGGGGCGTAGCCAAGCGGTAAGGCACGGGCCTTTGGAGCCTGCATTCCCAGGTTCGAATCCTGGCGCCCCAGCCAACCGCTCCCAAACAGTCATCGCGCCAACGACCGCTGGCAGGAACCGAGACCCATGATTATGGACGCCGAACTCAAGATCATCAGCGGCAACGCCAACCGCCCCCTCGCCCAACGGATCGCCGAGCATCTGGACCGCTCGCTGACCGCCTGCACGGTCACCCGTTTCTCCGACGGCGAAGTCTTTGTCAAAATCGACGAAAACGTGCGCGGCTCCGACCTGTTCATCGTTCAGTCCACCAACGCGCCGGCGGACAACCTCATGGAGCTGCTGATGCTGATCGACGCCGCTCGACGGGCGTCGGCCAAACGCATCACCGCGGTCATTCCCTACTTCGGTTATGCCCGCGCCGACCGCAAGGATCAGCCCCGCGTCTCCATCACCGCCCGTCTGGTCGCCGACATGATCACCCTGGCCGGCGCCAACCGGGTGCTGACGATGGACCTGCACGCCTCGCAGATTCAGGGGTTTTTCCAGATTCCGTCGGATCACCTCTACTCGGCGATCGTGTTCAACGACTACTTCCTCAACCTCGGTGTCTCCGACCCGGTGGTGGTGACCCCCGATGTCGGATCGATCAAGATGGCGCGCGCCTTCGCCAAGACCCTGTCCTGCGGCCTGGCGATCATCGACAAGCGCCGCCCCAATCCCAATCAGGCCGAGGTGCTCAACATCATTGGCTCGATCGAGGGCAAGACCGCCATCCTTCGCGACGACATGATCGACACCGGCGGCACGCTGACCGAGGCCGCCAAAGCGGTGGTCAAAGGCGGGGCGCGCAAAGTCTACGCCTGTTGCACCCACCCGGTCCTCTCCGGCAAGTCGCTGGAACGCGTTGTGGCATCGCCGATTGAACTTCTGTGCGTGGCCGACACCATCGATTTGAGCCAACGAAATATCCCCGACAAGATCAAGATTATCTCGACCGCCCACCTGTTCGCCGAGGCCATCGCCCGGATCGCGCACGAGCAATCGGTCTCGGCCCTGTTCCCGGGCGAACCCGATGCGCTCGAAGAGGGGAATCAACGAAGAGAATCTGACACGCCGGCCAAACAGCCGACGCGTCCCGCCGTAGGTACAAACACGCCCGCAGGGGCTTGATCGTTCCTGGGTTTTTCGCTTGAGGAGTCCATCGCAATGAAGACCATGCCTTTGACCGTCCGAACGCGCACCGCCAAGGGGAAGGGTGGCGCCCGCCAGTTGCGCGCCGCCGGCTCGATTCCCGCCATTCTCTATGGGGAGCGTACCGAACCGGCCACGCTGGCGCTCAACCGCCACGAATTCACCACCGTGCTGCACAAGTCATCCTCGGAGAATGTGATCGTTGATCTGACGGTCGAGGGCTCCGCCAAGGCCGAACTGGCGCTGGTGAAGGATGTCCAGCATGACCCGCTTTCCGGCGAGGTCATCCACGTCGATTTCCAGCACATCTCCGCCGACAAGCCGATCCGCGTCACCGTGCCGATCCGTATCCTCGGCATCGCCGACGGTGTCAAGAATTTCGGCGGCATTCTGCAGCACTCGGCCCGTGAGGTCCAGGTTGAGGCGCTGCCCGCCGACATCCCGGACTACATCGACCTCGATGTCAGCAACCTGGGCATCCATCAGGCCATTCACGCCCGTGACATCAAAGTCGATCGCGTCACTGTGGTCACCCCCGGCGACCAGACCATCGTCTCGGTGGTCCCGCCGACGGTGGTTAAGGAAGTGACGCCGGGCGCGCCGGCCGAAACGGAAGAAACCGCCGCGGGCGAGCCGGAAGTGATCGGCGAGAAGGAACGCGAGGCCCGCGCCGCCGAGAAGGAAAAGGAAAAGGGCGGCGGCGAAGAGAAGAAGAAAGAGAAGTAATCGCCGCCGACCACTGGCTGTTTGCGCGCCCGGAGAGTCCTTGCTGGATCCTCCGGGCGTCGCGCATAATGTCCCTGCCGTGGCCTTTCTGCTGAACCCGCCGCTCCTCGCTCTGGCCCTGGACTTGATCCTGGGCCGTCCCGCCGCGTTCAACCTCGAACAGAAGCTCTTCTACCTGTTGTCGTTGGCCGGCTCGGTCGCCCTCTGGCTTTTTGTCGGCTGGCTCCTGCGGGCGCCGTCGACACGCCCGCGCCATGTCGCCGCCGCGGTCGTCGCCGCCCTCTACGCCATCAACCTCGTGCTGGTTTACGGCTACCGGCTGACCGTCGGCGCGATGCCCAACTACTACACCTTCGAGTATTTGTTCGCCGAGCCCTATAACAGCTGGACCATCCTGCGCGACTCCTGGGCGTGGAGCCACACTCTGGCGCTGCCGATCGTATTCACGCTGATCTGGATCGGCCTGTCGCGCTGGCGCGCCTTCCTCGGCGCCCGCTGTCAGGTTCGCCGTCACCGGGTGATTGCGGCCGCCAACGCCGCCCTGGCGGTCATCATTCTCCTGGTCATTCACAACAACATCCGCTTCGTTGACCAGTGCTACACCGCCGACCTCACCACCTCCGCCAGCGTCCTGCGCAATGTCTACACCCGCCTCTCCGATCCGAACGCCGGGCGCAGCGGGCTCTCGGCGCGGGTGCCGATGGACCTGCCGCCCCTCGCGCACGAGCCGCGAACCAGCGTTCTCATCATCCTGACCGAATCGCTGCGCGCCGACGCGCTGGGATGCTACGGGTACACACGCCCCACCACGCCCTTTCTCGATTCGCTGGTGGACAATTTCCGCGGTTTGACCGTGCGTTACGACAACGCCTATGCCACCGCCACGATGACCTACATCGCGGTGCCCACCCTCTTGACTGGCGTCTCGCCGCTGTCCCCGGCGCTGGCGTTGCACACACAACCGACTTTCTGGGAGTACCAGAAGGCCCTGGGACGCAGGACGTTCTTTTTCACCTCACAGAGCCAGGAGTGGGAAAACATCAGAGCCTACTTCACCATTCCCGCCATCGACTACTACTACAACAAGGAGATCGCCGGCATCGGCGCCAGGAATGACCTGGGCATCGATGATCACTATGTTGTCGATCACTTCATCGACTGGCTGGGCGGCCTGCATTCGCGCACGCCGTTTGCCGGCGTGATCCAGTTGAACCAGACACATTACCCCTATTGGACCCCCGACAGTCTCCGTCCCTTCGGCGCGGAGAACCGCCGCGACCTCTACGACAACGCCGTTCGCTACACCGACGATCAATTGCGCCGCATCATCCACGCGCTGGCCTTCTACGGCCATCTGGATGGCACCCTGATCATCATCACCTCCGACCACGGTGAGGCCTTCTACGAACATGAGATCTTCGGGCACCTCAACTGCCTCTACCGCGAGGGCATCCGTGTCCCCCTGCTGGTGCTTTTCCCGTGGTACAACGCGGCGGAGATGCCCCACGCCCGATTCCGGCGGCTTCGCGATTCGGCGCCACGCAACGTCTCCAACCTCGACATTTTGCCGACGCTGCTGGACATCGAAAATCTCTGGGGCCGTGACAGTCTGCGCCACATCACCGACGGCATGGCCGGCCGTTCGCTTATGGACTCAATCCCACCCGACCGGATCATCGTCACGTCGAATCTGACCGAGATGACCCGCCGCCATCTGGGGCTGTCGCTGATCATCGACCACTGGCACTACATCCTCAATTTGCAGGGGGAAAAACTCGGCGTCGAGGAATTGTATGACTGGTCCGCCGACCCCGGCGAAACCACCAACGTCATCGACAGGATTCCCGCTGACTTGCGTCAACGCATCACCGAGTTCATGCAGGCGCATCCGGTCTCACAACGGGCGCTGACCTCCCTGACAGACCGTTGAGACCACGGCGCGTTCGCGCTTCTGTGAGATTTAACCCCCGCCATCACCTGTTTGTGCATGAATGCACTTGCGCCTGCGCACTGGGCGTTTTGGCTTGCCCGCGCTCCGATCACCCGCTATTTTCGTGGCATTCGTCGACAACCCCCCGTCCCTATGGGGGCGCCCAACGGTCCACTCGATGCCAACAACGTCTCTACGAGCCGCTCAGATCGCCCGTGGAATTGGCGCGTTGCTCAATCCCACCCGTCCCATGCTCGCGCAGGTGGTCGTGACGCGCCGCTGCAATCTCGAGTGCGGCTACTGCAACGAATTCGACAAGATCTCGGCGCCGGTGCCGACCGCGACGCTGGTCGCCTACATCGACCACCTGGCCGCGCTCGGCACACAGGTGGTCACTTTCACCGGCGGCGAACCGCTGTTGCATCCGGAACTCGACACGCTGGTGGCGCGCGTCAACCGGCACAACATGGTGCCCACCTCCATCACCAACGGGTTTTTGCTCACGAAGGAGTGGGTCGAGCGGCTCAACGATGCGGGACTGTATCTGTTGCAGGTGTCGGTCGACAACCTCGATCCCAACCGCCAGTCGCAGAAATCCTTCAACCTGCTGAAAAAGAAGCTGCCGTTGTTGTCGCAATACGCCCGTTTCAACGTCAACGTCAACGCCGTCCTCGGCTCCTCGCCGGTGGCCGAGACCCGCGAGCTGGCCCGTCAGGTCCGCGCGATGGGCTTCTACATGACCGTAGGGCTGCTGCACTCCAGCAACGGCTCGCTGGACCGCGGCCTGTTGGCCCACCGCGACCTCGAGCCGCTCTTCAATGAAATGACCGGCGACCGCCGCCGCAGTTTCTTCCATCGTTTCGGCGAGGGCTGGGAACACGAGATGATCCGCACCGGCCAGTCCGACTGGAAATGCCGCGCCGGCGCCCGCTATCTCTACGTCGATGAGTTCGGCATCGTCTCGTACTGTTCGCAGCGCCGCAACGACCCCGGCATCCCGTTGCTCGAATACGGCAAGGAGCAGCTGCGCCGCAGCTCGACCACCCGCAAAGGGTGCGAACTGACCTGCACCGTCGCCTGCGTCCGTCGCGCCTCCAGCGTCGATTCCTGGCGAGGCCAGGAAGCGGAAATTACCCCCAGGCCCGACATCGAAGGCCTCCCGGCCACCACGTAACGGCGCTTCCCCCATCCGGTCACCGGTTGTGCCTGCCGGCCAAGGACGTCACGGCGTCTTGTTGCGCAGTAGATGATTGCCAATTCTTGCGGCGCGGACATATCGTTTCGGCGCTGTACGGTGATCGGAGGATCCCATGAAGACCATGATTGAACGCTTCCGTAACTGGTACGACCATGAACGCGACTGCAACGCCAAGATCCTCGCCATGCTGTCGTCGGTGCCGGAGGACAAGCGTGCCACGCCGGAATTCCAGCGCGCGCTCGATTTGGTGGCGCATCTGATGCTGGCACGCCGCATGTGGCTTTATCGCCTCGGCCACTGGACCGCGCCTCCCGGCGGCTGGGATTCGACCGGCACTAATTTGGAAGACCTGCCCGCCATGGTGGCCGAGACCGAGACGGCCTGGGTCGACTACCTGCAGCGCATCGACGACGCCGAATTGCAGCGTCTGCTGACTTGGACACCGCTGGGCGGCGCTGCCAAACGTTGGCGCTGGCCGATCGAGCTGATCCTCACCCAGGTCTCCGGCCATGCCTGGTACCATCGCGGGCAGATTGTCGAGTTGGTTCGCCTGCTCGGCGGCCAGACCACGAGCACCGACTACATCTTCTGGAATCGTCCGGAGGAACTGCCTCCCGACGAGGGAAAATGGAATTGTCCGCTTTTGGACTTGACAAGCCTTTCGGCCTATGGTAGATTGCCAGCGTCGAAAGGGGTAATACCATGACGATCATTGACTTATTCCAGACCTTCAAGACCCAAGAGCAGTGCATCGACTATCTGGAGCAGGCCCGTTGGCGGGGAAAGCCGACTTGCCCATACTGTAAGGGTGATAAGGTCTATCGGCATGTGAGCGCGGACCGGAAGAACCAGCGTTGGCAATGCCAGACATGCCACAAGGCATTCGCGGTCACGGTCGGTACGATCTTCCACAGAACCCATGTACCGCTTCGCGAGTGGTTCCTTGTGCTCTCTCTCATGCTGAACGCGAAGAAGTCAGCCAGCGCGTGTCAGATTGCCCGCGATCTTGGGATGCGCCGCCCGACCGTGTGGAGCATGATGCACCGAATCAGAAAAGCAATGGCGATGGATGCGAACCAAGCCGATCTTCTCCACGGACTGGTGGAAGCGGATGAGACGTACCTTGGCGGAAAGCCGCGCCAGCACAATCTGAGACGCCATCGCAGAGGCGGTAAAGAGAGACGCGGACGCGGCACGGAGAAACTTCCGGTGCTCGGAGTGATCGAAAGAAACGGGCGCGTAGCAGCCCAACCGATCAAGCGTGGGCATCTGAACGGACCGCAACTCACCCGATTCATCAAGAGCAACATTGACTGTGAAGGTTCACTCGTGATGACTGACGAATACAAGGGCTACTCCGGCATCTCGAAAGTGATTTCCCACGCCAAGGTGAATCATCAAGTTTGCTACGTGGATGGCGCAGTGCACACGAATACGATTGAAGGTTTCTGGGCGCACATCAAGCGGGCATGCTACGGTCATCATCATCACTACAGCCGGAAGTACTCGCACCTATACGTCTCAGAAGCATGCTTCAAGTACAATGCGCGGGCCAGCAAGACGGCGTTTGTTGACATGATCGAGTTAATGTTAGCGGCATGAACACACTATACTACGGCGACAATCTGACCATCATGCGTGAGCAGATGGGCAAGTCTGCCGTTGACCTTGTATACCTCGATCCGCCGTTTAATTCCAAGAGCAATTACAACATCATCTACCGAAACTTGACGGGACTTCCAGTGCCTGAGCAGGTTGAGGCATTCTGCGATACATGGGATTTGACTCCGGAGAAGTTGGAAGTGGCGAAGAACATGCCAGTGCTCCTACGCGAAAGCGGTGTTGAGGACTACTACGTTGAGTTCTGGCGCATTTGGATTCTTGCCCTACGCAACACGAGGCCGGAGTTACTGGCCTACCTGATCTACATGGTGGAGCGGCTACTGCAAATTCGCTCGGTGCTCAAGAAGACAGGTTCAATCTACCTGCATTGTGATCCGACTGCCAGCCACTACATCAAAATCATGATGGACGGAATCTTTGGGCATCAGAACTTTTTGAATGAAATCATCTGGAAGCGGACCAGCGCCCACAGTTCGGCGAAGCGGTGGGGCCCTGTCCATGACGTGCTTTTGTTCTACGCCGCATCGAGCAATTATAGATGGAACCGCGTTCATCAAGCATACGATAACCAATACCTCGATACCTTCTACCGCAACCGCGATGCAGACGGAAAGCGTTTCACTGTTGGCGATCTGACAGGTGCGGGTATACGGCATGGTGAGTCGGGCCAACCGTGGCGCGGACACAATCCAACTGACAAGGGGCGGCACTGGGCCATACCGCGCCGAGTACCGGGGATTGATGTTTTACCCAAGTCCCCATTGGCGGCACTTGATGTGCTTGATAAGGCCGGACGTATCATTTGGCCTACCAAGGACGGAGGCGTTCCGCGTTTTAAGCGATACTTGGATGATATGGAGGGAGTTCAGATACAGGACGTGATTGACGACATTGCCCCGATTTCAGCCCACGGGAAAGACCGTCTCGGATATCCGACGCAGAAACCAATAGCTCTGCTCGATAGGATCATTCGCGCTTCATCCAACAAGGGCGAAATAGTCTTTGACCCATTCTGCGGTTGCGGAACGACGATCTACGCGGCCCACGCCGCAGAGCGTCAATGGATTGGCTGTGACATTGCAATTCTGCCGATCAAACTGATTAAGCGAGAACTGGAAAAACGATTCCGACTCGTGGAGGGCAAGCACTTCGTAATAGATGGTATTCCCGTCAGTGTCGAGCAAGCCGAAGTGCTTTTCCGAAAAGACCCATTCCAATTCCAGCATTGGTTTGTCGAGCGAGTAGGCGGCTTCCCGACACTCAAGAGATCGGGGGATACCGGAATTGACGGGCGGATCTACTTCGAGACGAAAGACGGTCTGGATGAAATGGTGCTCTCAGTGAAGGGCGGGAACATCCGACCTACGGACATTCGTGATTTGCGCGGAGTGTTGGAGAGAGAGCCGAATGCGAAGATGGCCGGATTTCTCTCTCTACGTCCACCGACAAAAGCGATGCAACAAGAGGCGGCACAGGCAGGACAGTACAAGTATGGCAATCGCAAATACGACCGGATACAATTCCTGACGGCAGAGGATGTACTCGTCGAAAAGAAGCTATTCCACACTCCTACTGTAGTGGGAGTGAAGGGCGAGACTGGGCAAGTCAATCTTGCGGTCTAATGCTCTACCAAGCGATTGTGAATGAGCCGCGCCTGCCGTCGTAGATCAAGATTGTATGCGCCAATAGGTCACGGCCAAGCAATGCGATTATTCCCTGGTTCTTTAGCAAATGATCTGACGCAAGTGCCGTGTTCGTATTGAAGAAGAACGGGCCTTCGGCACAATTAATAAGTACGGGATAGACAAGCTGGTCTTCGGTTCCACTTGGAGTGCTGACTTTCTGGAGCCCTACCGGCAATACGCCGAGCTGAGTCACCACTGCCGAATCGACGCAACAAAGCGAGGCACCAGTGTCAACGAGGGCAATACCATTGACAGATGGCGGAATCGTCTTTTGATCTTTGGCGTACTGGTCCGAAAGATGCTTAGGCAAATTGATCTGGACCTGAAGCACCGGACCAAACCGTTGCATCATGTACGGCGGCGGACCGCTGATGTCATTGTATCGTTGGAGATCCCGTCGAAACGTGCCCACCGAGTAGTCCTAAGAAGAGTGCCGGTAGCATTGCCGGAGAATCGTTCTCGTCAACTTTGCGAATGTACATCGGCACATTTCCAAACAAATCGATCCCCTGGTTATACGCGGCATCGAACGAATCGAAAGTGCCATGGAGAGTCTTGTTGCGGATCAAGACGTACTTACCATTATACAATCTCAAGTACTCGGCCTTGTTGGCCTCGTAAAAGTCCCGCTCTTCGGTCAAATCAACTCCCGTCTTGTCATGATCTGTCATACGCTCACCCCCTCACTTCACTCTATCGGGTGAAGCGGGACATACTTTCACTAACATTATACGCCTGTTTCGTTTATCACAATAGAGCGTGAGAAAAAAGTCCAAAAGCGTACAATTCCGAGGGAAAATCCTAATCGCCTCGCCGGCAACGGGATGGTCGCGCATGATCTCCGCGTCGCCGTCGAAATAATTCCGAACCTTCCCGCCAAAACGGAATAGAATCATCCTGAAGACCTCCACGACCGCAAGGGAAGCGTCCGCGGTCGTTCCTCACGATTACATCCGATCGTCGTCAGCAAGCCTGACGGAGCCGTTGGGTCCAACGACGCGCGTCGCGGCGCGACGCAAAACAGGAAAATCACCGGGTGCGAGCGGGCGGGATCGATCACCGTCTGAATCGTCCGCGTCCGCCAGCCGCCGGACTCAGAAAGGGAGGACACAATGCGCAAAGCCATTGTGGCAGCAAGTCTGCTCGCCGTGCTCGTGGCCGCCGGATGCAACACCGAGAAGAAACGCCTCGAAGGCGAACTGGCGACCGCGACCGCGCGCATCAGCGAATTGGAGCAGAGCGTGGTGCAAAGCGGGTTGAAGGCCGACAGCCTGGCCGACAGTTTGCGCCATGTCGAACAACGCGGCCGGACGATCCGCGACAGTCTCAGCGACATGCTCCATGCCGCGGTCACCAAGTCCCAACGGCTCGAAGCGAATCTGCAGGGCGCGCGCGACAAACACCGTCGGACGATCGACAGTCTCGGCACGATGCGGGCCACGCTCGAAAGTGCCATCAACGAGCACCGCGGCACCGTCGCCAGTCTCGAATCGCAGCTGACCATGGCCCAAGGCGACGCCGAGAGGTACCGCGGCCAACGCGACAGTCTGCTCGCTTTCGTCGATGATCTGCGTCCATGGTATGACTACTACAAGCACGAAGCCGGGCGCAATTGGGCCAAGAAGCTCTTCGGCGCCGGCCGCGGCAAGAAACCGACCACCGCCGAACCGGCGTTCCGGACGCCGCCGGCGCCCGAATTCGAAGCCGGACGCCCGTAAACGGCGCGCCGGATAAAAGCCCCCTCCCCACCCATCCCGCTGTGACGGGATGGGCCACTCTCCCCGGAGGGAGAGTCCGGAAGACTCTTCACTCCCTCCCGGGGGGAGGAAAACACAATCGCCCGTCCATGGTCCCTGGGCGGGCGATTGCGTTTGTGATTTCCTGCGCGACACCCCCTGTGCCAACGGCGCGCCGCTGCCGACACAGTAGTTATGCCGCGCGCGATCATCCTGCTCATCCAATGCCCCGACCGGAAGGGGTTGGTCGCCAAGATCAGCGCCTTTTGGTATGAGCGCGGCTTCAACGTGCTCGATTGCCAGCAGCATGTCGACAACGGCCATGGCCGTTTCTTCATGCGCATCAAACTCGATCTGGAATCGCGGCGCTGGCCGGATACGGCGATTGTGTCGGACTTCCAGTCACTGGCCGACGGATTGCAGCTGGCCTGGACCATCCACGACACCGGCGCGCGTGAACGGGTCGCGGTCCTGGTGTCCAAAGCGCCGCATTGCCTCTATGATTTGCTCGTGCGACAGCGCGAAGCGGAGCTGCCCTGTGAAATCCCGCTCGTAATCGGCAATCACCCCGATCTGGCGACGGTCGCCGCGCAATTCGACATTCCCTTCCACCATCTGCCGGTGAACGCCGACTCCCGGCGCGACCAGGAAGCGCGCATCGATGCGCTGCTTTCGCTGGAACGAATCGGACTGGTTGTCCTGGCGCGTTATATGCAGATCCTCAGCCCGGAACTGGTCGCGAAGCACGCCGGACGAATCATCAACATCCACCACGGTTTCCTCCCCGCCTTTCAGGGCGGCAACGCCTACCAGCGCGCCTATGAACGCGGCGTGAAGATGATCGGCGCGACCGCGCACTATGTCACCGCCGAACTCGACGCCGGCCCGATCATCGAACAGGATGTCGAGCGGGTCACCCACGAGGACACCCCGCGCGAACTGGCGCGCATCGGACGCGACATCGAGCGGCTGGTGCTGGCGCGCGCGGTCAAGGCCCACCTCGAACGGCGCGTGATCGTCGCCGGCCACAAAACCATCGTCTTTTCCGCCGGCGCGTGACGCGTTCCCGTGCCCGCCGGATGCCAACAAAGTTGGAAATACCGCTCGGAACCCGGCGGCAATTGTCCGTCCTTACCCGTGACGTGTCAGGCAGGTGGCCTGATGGTCAGCAGGCGTTCGGTGTAGAAAGAGAGAGGAGTTCGGCATGAAGATTTTCGTCGGCGGGTTATCGTACGAGGTCACCGACGCCGCCCTGAAGGAACTGTTCACCCCCTACGGCCAAGTCGAGTCGGCCGCGGTGGTCAACGACCGCTACAGCGGCCAGCCGCGCGGCTTCGGCTTTGTCGAGATGCCGACCCGCAGCGAGGCGATCGCCGCCATCAGCGCGCTGTCAGGGACCGAGTACATGGGACGCACCCTCGAGGTCAACGAGGCGCGTCCACCGGCCGAACGCGGCGGACATCGGGGCGGACCGCCCCGCGGACGCGGTGACCGGGGCGGGCGCGATCGCGACCGCAATCGCGGCGGCGACCGGCGTGGCGGCGGCGGACGCGGACGGTACTAAGCCGCAGATCGGAACCGTGGACAATGAAAAACCCCCGGCGGGCCATGCCCACCGGGGGTTTGTGTTGGCAGATGCAGCGATTAGAGCTTGCGAACGTTCGCGGCCTGCGGACCCTTCGGGCCCTGCACAACCTCGAACTCCACACGGTCGCCTTCAGCCAGGCTGCGGAATCCCTCGGCCTGGATGGCTTGATGATGCACGAAGACATCCTTGCCACCCTCCTGAGAGATAAAGCCGTAACCCTTGGCATCGTTGAACCACTTGACGGTTCCTTGCGCCATGACACTTCCTTTGTTCTTCTGTGGGTGAAACGGCACCCACGGTCCGTTGGCCCCGACGGCCGGTGAAACCAATCGATCTTTCCTGCGAGTGCCGTCGGATATGAACCGTGCGGTCAATCTGAGAAAGTCAGTGGCTTCGTTCTAATGCTATAATACGGCATATTTCCGGAATTGTTCACTCCTTTTTTCGCATTGGATACGTAAGATCGAGCCGCACAACGCCTTATGCCATCGCCGCCCGGACGCCCCATCGCTGGACCCGCGCGAACAAGCGACACCTCTGACCGGAGGACGGCGGCCGGGACGAAATCGGTAGTCTCCCGGCGACCTGGTGTGTACCATCTCTCTGTCGCCGTGGCGTCGCCCGGTCAACTCTGATCGCCACCCGGACCTCCCGTCGGCGCCGCGCCGCGGGATCACACGCATTCGCAAGCGAAGAGTGCAAGTCACCCGACCCGACGCGGCCGGGGCGAAGGAGTCGTGGATGGTGACTCACCGTGCGTAAGCTGCAAATCGGCATCATCGACCTGGTCGCGAAAAATCCCAACCCCGGCCTCTGGGCCCGGGTGATGAACGCCAACTTCGCCAGCATCATGCCGCAGGCCATCGGCTGCTGGTGCGAGCAGATGGGCCATGATGTCACACTGGTTTGCTACACCGGATTTGAGAACCTTCTCGACGAACTCCCCGACAAACTCGACGTCATCTTCATCGGCGCCTTCACCCAATCGGCGCAATTGTCGTATGCGCTCTCGCGCCTCTTCCAGTCGCGCGGCGCCGTCACGGTGCTCGGCGGGCCGCATGCCCGGTGCTACCCTGAAGATGCGCTCAAGTATTTCGACTATGTCACCGGCTTCACCGACAAGCAGGTGATCGCCGAACTGCTGCGCGATCCCGCGCCGCAGCGTCCCGAAGGACGCCTCATCGGCGCGCCGCGCCAGCCGGTCGCGCTGCCCGGTGTGCGCGAACGCTGGAAGTTCATCGACGCCACGCTGAAAAAAGCGCCCTTCATCAAGATCGTGCCGATGATCTCCAGCGTCGGCTGTCCCTACACCTGCAGCTTCTGCATAGACGCCGCCGTCCCCTTCCAGCAACTGGGCTTCGATGTGATGAAGGAGGACCTGCGCTTCCTCCTGACCAAGTTCAAGCGGCCGCGGGTCGGCTGGCATGATCCCAATTTCGGCGTGCGTTTCGATGAATGCATGGACGCCATCGAGGAAGTGGTCCCCGAGGGGAGAATCGACTTCATCGCCGAAAGCAGTCTCTCGCTTCTCAGCGAGTCGCATGTCAAACGGCTCAAGCGAAACGGATTCCGCGCCGTGTTGCCCGGCATCGAGTCCTGGTATGAACTGGGCGGCAAATCCAAAACCGGCGCCAACAAGGGGATGGAAAAAGTCGAACGGGTCGCCGACCAGGTGAACATGATCATGCGACACATCCCCTATGTGCAGACCAATTTCGTCTTCGGCCTCGACTCCGATGAGGGCGCCGATCCCTTCGAGCTGACCAAGCGCTTCCTCGACCGGGCCCCGGGCGCCTTCCCCGCCTTCTCGCTTCTGACCGCCTTCGGCAAGGCCGCCCATCTCAACCTCGAATACCAGCGCGCCGGACGCGTCCTCCCGTTTCCGTTCCATTTCCTCAACAACAACCACGCGATGAACGTGCGCGTGAAGAACTACGGCTGGTCGGCCTTCTATGACCACATCATCGACCTGACCGCCTACGCCTGCTCGCGGCCGATGATGGCGCGTCGTCTCTGGGCCAACGGCGCCTCGATCCCCGGCGCGATGAACCTGGTGCGCGCGCTCTCCACCGAGTTGTCGGGACGGGTCAAGTACTACAGCAAGGTCCGCGCCCAGCTCGACTTTGACCACGGTTTCCGCGCCTACTTCGAGCAGGAATCCACCGACCTGCCCGGCTTCTACTGGCGCCACATGCAGCGCGACCTCGGCCACTTCTGGGACTGGCTCCCGCGGGAAGCGGTCCACCATGACCCCTACGCCTACCTCAACGGCGAACACCACCGCACGCCGGCCCACACCGCCGCCATCGCCGACAAAGAAGCCGCCCTCGCCGCCTCCGGCCTGCCACAAGCGAAGTGAGTCCGGTATAGCGTCCTGGTTCGTCCCCGGGAGCGCCTCTTGATCGTGACTTGTCTCAGCAGTATAATTCGCTGAGATAGTCATGATCCGGGCTCCGGTGCAAGATGTGCAAGCCGCCCGGCTCCATCGTCACGTTTCGAGGTAATCTGCGATGCCCCCTCGCGCCCGTTCGACCCGTACCACCCGCAACAATCACACCGCCAACCTCGGATTCGAAGCCAAACTCTGGCAGATGGCCGATGCCCTCCGCGGCAACATGGACGCCGCCGAGTACAAGCATGTCGTCCTCGGGCTGATCTTCCTCAAGTACATCTCCGACGCCTTCGAGGCCAAACATGCCGAATTGACGGCCCAGAGAAGTAAGGGCGCCGACCCCGAAGATCGCGATGAGTACCGGGCCGACAACATCTTCTGGGTGCCCAAAGAGGCGCGCTGGTCGAATCTGAAGGCCAATGCTCCACAACCGTCGATTGGCCGGATCGTCGACGACGCGATGACCGCCATCGAGCGCGACAATCCCTCGCTCAAGGGTGTTCTGCCCAAGGATTATGCCCGTCCCGGCCTCGACAAAGAGCGGCTGGGCCAACTCATCAACCTGGTCAGCGACATCGGCCTCGGAGCCCCGGAGGACCGGGCGAAAGATGTGCTCGGTCGGGTCTACGAGTACTTCCTCGCGCAGTTTGCCTCCGCCGAGGGGAAGAAGGGCGGACAATTCTATACACCCTCCCGTGTGGTGCGCGTGCTGGTCGAAATGCTCGCGCCCTACAAGGGACGCGTGTATGACCCTTGCTGCGGCTCCGGCGGGATGTTCGTGTCCAGCGAGAAGTTCATCGAAGCCCACTCGGGCAAGATCGGCGACATCTCAATCTACGGTCAGGAGTCAAACTACACGACCTGGCGTCTGGCCAAGATGAATCTGGCGATCCGCGGCATCGACGCCCAGATCGCCCACGGCGACACCTTTCACAACGACCTGCACCCCGACCTCAAAGCCGACTATGTCCTGGCCAATCCGCCGTTCAACGACAGCGACTGGCGCGGCGACCTCCTGAAGACCGACAAGCGCTGGAAGTACGGCGTCCCGCCGGCGGGCAACGCCAACTTCGCCTGGGTGCAGCATTTTATCCATCATTTGGCGCCGACCGGGCTGGCGGGATTTGTGCTGGCCAATGGCTCGATGTCATCCAACCAGTCCGGCGAGGGCGAAATCCGCAGAAATATCATTGAGGCCGATCTGGTCGACTGCATGGTTGCCCTCCCCGGCCAGTTGTTCTATTCAACCCAGATTCCCGTCTGCCTCTGGTTTCTCGCGCGCGACAAAAAGAACGGCCGCTTCCGCGACCGTCGCGGCTCGGTGTTGTTCATCGATGCGCGCAAAATGGGCACATTAATCGATCGCGTCCATCGTGAATTGACCGACGCCGATATCGCCAAGATCGCCGGGACCTACCACGCCTGGCGCGGTGACTCCATTTCATCCCCTCCCCCGCTTGCGGGGGAGGGTGAGGGTGGGGGCTACGCGGACGTCCCCGGCTTCTGCAAATCTGTAACTCTGGACGACATCCGCAAACACGGCCACGTCCTCCCCCCCGGACGCTACGTCGGCGCGGAAGCGGTCGAGGACGACGGCGAGCCGTTCGAGGGGAAGATGAAGCGGCTCACCGCAACACTGCGCGAGCAGCAGGCCGAGGCCGCGAAGCTCGATGCCGCGATCGCCGCCAACCTGAAGGAGCTTGGGTATGGCGGATGAATCTGAACTTTTTCGGAGGGTGCACTTGGCACTGAATGCGTTCTTCAAGTGTGAAAGTGACCTGCTGGTGAGAGAGTCAAGTGAGCGCTCCATTACACACAAACTGGCTGAGCACTTGCAGGCGTATTTCCCAGAATTCAAGGTGGATTGTGAGTACAACCGCCATGGGAGTGAGGTTAAGCGCTTGAGAAACCATGGTGAGCCCACAACATCGAATGATCTAGGCGTGCGATCCGTGTATCCAGATATAGTTGTTCATGAACGAGGTCGCGACAGCAAAAACGTCCTCGTGATTGAAACAAAGAAGTCGAGTTCAAGGCAACCTCATGAATGGGACTGTAACAAATTAAAGGAGTTCACCGGTACGCTTTTTCGCTATGAGATTGGACTTCTTCTGGTACTTGATCTCCGAAGAATGCGCCTCAGCAAGGTTCAATGCTTCAAGAATGGCAAAAAGGTTGCAGCAGGAATCTGGACCAGGTTGAAGGAGCTGAGGTATGGCGTGTGAGTGGCCAGCATACTGGACCCGGGCATCTCTGGGCGAGGTCGCGGACGTCAACTGGGGAGACACCTCCGTGACGAAAGCTTCCTACGTGGAGACTGGATTTCGTGCTTACAGTGCTTCTGGTCCGGACGGTCTTCTCTCGTATGCCGACTTTGAACGCGTAGGCGTAGTCCTCAGTGCAATCGGGGCCGAATGCGGAAGGACTTGGCTCGCGAAGGGCAAGTGGTCGTGCATCAAGAACACGCTTCGGTTTTGGGCAACCCACGCAGACGTAGACACCGAGTTCCTCTACTGGTTGACGCGGGACCCCGCGGTTTGGCCAAAGCGCGGTTCGGCACAGCCGTTTATATCGCAAGGTGATGCACGTACACTTGAGGTCGCATACCCCCCACTCATCGAACAACGCGCCATCGCCCACATCCTCGGCACGCTGGACGACAAGATCGAGTTGAACCGGCGGATGAGCGAGACGCTGGAGGCGATGGCACGGGCGCTCTTCAAGTCCTGGTTTGTGGACTTCGACCCCGTCCGCGCCAAAACCGAAGGCCGTGACCCCGGCCTCCCCCGCCACATCGCCGACCTTTTCCCCGGTTCCTTCGTGGATTCGGAGCTCGGCGAGATCCCGAAGGGGTGGGAGGTGAGGTCCATCGGTGAACTGGCAGAGATTGTCGGTGGGAGCACACCGAAAACCGAGCGAGCCGAGTACTGGGAGGACGGTACGCATCACTGGGTTACACCGAAGGATCTATCAGGGCTTCCGTTGCCTGTTCTGCTCGACACCGAGCGCAAGATCACAGACGCCGGACTAACGCAAATCAGTTCCGGATTGCTGCCAAAAGGAACCGTTCTCCTTTCCTCGCGCGCGCCCATCGGCTACCTGGCAATCGCCGAAGTACCAGTTGCAGTCAATCAGGGCTTCATCGCTATGAAGCCGCGTCCCGGCACTTCGAACCTCTTCCTGCTGCGATGGGCAAGCGTTTCCCACGATGAGATTGTGAGTCATGCCAACGGCTCGACGTTCTTGGAGATCAGCAAGTCCAACTTCCGGCCGATTCGAATCGTCGCGCCGACTGCCCCCATCATGCACGTCTTCGATCGCCTGTCACGACCTCTGTATCTGAAGGTCGTCGAGCATGAGCATGAATCCCGCACACTAGCGGCCCTGCGCGACGCGCTGCTGCCGAAGTTGATCTCGGGGGAGATTCGGCTGAAGGATGCGGAGCGGTTCATTACGGAGGCGAGATGATCACTCACTATGGCCTGTACTGGTCGGAGCGACACGTTTTCTGGGGAAGACAGAAGCGCGCAGGTCAATTACTGGGACGTGAAAAGACGCCGCTTGCCAGGCGGGGCGCTCCGAGTTCGGCTGAGCGTGGAAAGGCTGGGGATTTCCGTAACTTCGTTGGCGTGTACTGCCTATACGGAGACGGAAAACTGCTCTACATTGGCGAAGCCGGCTTGGGAACAAAGCGCACTTTGTTCGCTCGACTCAAGAAGCATCGTAAAGGTCCTCTGGCAGGGAGGTGGGACCGGTTCTCATGGTTTGGGCGAGACAGCGCGTCTGGACGATGCGGTGTCAAAGAAGCCCTCGCCCAACTTGAGGCCGTATCGATTGCCATCATCAACCCGGGGTTCAACAAGCAATCGGGAGCCTTCGCGGGTGCAATCCAGGTCTTCCAAGTGCCGCACCAAGAGGCTGAAGGAGATATGGAAACCAAGGTCGACCGGATCGCCAGGATCGTGTCGGAATTGAGGGAGGCAACCTGACCGAGCGAGCCAGACTCCGTGAGTCGGCAACGACGCCTTGGGGGACTTAAGAATGATCGATGCGAAACTTCTGGGAACTTGGGTAGCAGATGGTGAATCCGAAACGCTCGAATTCAAAGCTACCACCGGTGAACGTCGTGAAGCAGCGAGAGCTCTGTGCGCGATGTTGAATCACCGAGGCGGTCGCGTACTATTCGGGGTGTCTTCGGATCGCCGAGTGCTTGGTCAACAAGTCAGTGACAGCACGTTTGAGGACTTGGCGCAGGAAGCTAGATTGATTGATCCCCCGGTGTTTCCCACGATTGATCGTGTTCCCGTAGGTGATGGCAGGGAAGTCATCGTTGCCTCGGTTACGCAAGGCCAGGCCCGCCCATACTCCTATAAGGGTGTGGCCTACCGTCGTGTTGGAAACACAAGTCTCCAGATGTCGCGCGACGAATACAATAGAATGCTGTTCGAACGGCTCCACGGGGAACAGCGATGGGAGAATCAGCCAGCAACCGGGTGGAACCCATCTGACCTTGACACCGACGAGCTTTGGCGGACTCTTGATGAGGCAATTCGTCGAGGGCGTGCGGAAGATCCTGGTTCGCGCGACATTGAACAGTCGTTACGTGGCTTTGGATTGATGCGCGACGGTGTTCTGTCCCGCGCCAGCGTGGTTCTATTTGGACGCCCGGAACATCTCGAGGCGGAGTTCCCGCAATGCCTGCTGCGCGTGGCTCGTTTTCGCGGAACTGATCGAACAGAATTTATCGACAATCGGCAGTTCCACGGTAACATCTTCTCGCTCCTCCGCCACGCCGAGAGGTTTCTGCGTCTGAACCTCCCTATCGCAGGCCGTGTTCTTCCTGGCCTGTTCGAGCGTGAAGATGATCCACTCTATCCTCCGCTTGCACTCCGAGAAGCACTCGCGAATGCGTTTTGCCACCGTGACTACTCAATCGGCGGCGGGTCCGTGGCCGTCGCGGTTTACGACGACCGACTAGAAGTTACTTCGTCCGGGACCCTGCACTTTGGCTTGACGGCTCAGGCGTTGTTCCAACCACACGAATCGCTTCCTTGGAACCCGCTTATCGCAGGCGTACTCTTCCGGCGCGGCATCATCGAATCATGGGGGCGCGGGACGCTTAAGATGGTGGAAGTGACTCAGGAGGCGGGGTTGCCCGTGCCTGAAATCGAGGATTCGGCTGGTTGTGTAACCGTGCGGTTCCGCCCCAGCCGCTACCTCCCTCCAAGGCGCGTGGGGCGTGAAGTCACATCACGTCAGCAGATGATTTTGATACTGCTGGATCGTTCCGGTGGCGGATTAGCACTGCGAGACATCTTGGTTCAGTTGGGCTCAGAGGCCAGTGAGAGACAAGTGAGAGAGGACTTGGCTACTTTGAGAACTCTTGGGCTTGCGATTCCTTCAGGGCATGGTCGTGGCGCCAAATGGAACAGATTGTGAATCAACGGGTTGGCTAATTCTGGCTAATTCTGGCTAATTCACGGCTCATTCCGGACCAGTTCAAGACAGCCCTAACCTAAAGAAACGCGATTATGGCCCCTCTCACCGAATCCACCGTCGAAGAAGCCACCCTGTCCTGGCTGGAGCAGTTGGGGTATCTCACGGCCTTCGGCCCCGACATCGCCCCGGGCGAACTGGCGGCGGAGCGACAGGACTTCGGCGAAGTCATCCTCGAAGCCCGTCTCCGCGACGCCCTCGCCCGGTTGAACGCCGATCTCCCCGCCGAGGCGTTGGAAGACGCCTATCGAAAGATCACGCGCATCACCGCCGGCACGCTCACCGAGCGCAACCGTCTTTTTCACAACGGGCTGGTCAACGGAGTCACTGTCGAGTTCCGCCGCGACGACGGCTCGATTGCCGGGGCCCAGGCGCGCCTGATCGCCTTTGACGATCCGGAGGAAAACGACTGGTTGGCGGTCAACCAGTTCACCGTGGTCGAAAACAAACACAACCGCCGCCCCGATGTCGTCGTCTTCATCAACGGCCTGCCGCTGGCGGTGATCGAATTGAAAAACCCGGCCGACGAAAAAGCCGACATCTGGACCGCGTACAACCAATTCCAGACTTACAAGGAACAGATACCGTCGCTGTTTGTGCACAACGACGGCCTGATCATCTCCGATGGCCTGGCAGCGCGGGTCGGCACGCTCACATCCGACCGGTCCCGCTTCATGCCCTGGCGCACGATCGACGGCACGGAACTGGCCAGTCCCGCCCTGCCCCAACTGGAAGTGCTGGTCAAGGGGGTCTTCGATCAACGCCGGTTCCTCGACTTGCTGCGTTACTTCATCGTCTTCGAGAAGGAAAAGTCGGGAACGCACACCAAGAAGATGGCCGGCTACCACCAATACCACGCGGTCAACAAGGCGGTCGAAACGACCGTGGCCGCCACGCGCCCCTCCGGGGACCGTCGCGCCGGCGTCATCTGGCACACGCAGGGTTCGGGCAAGAGTCTGACCATGGCCTTCTTCGCCGGCCGGATTGTCCTCCATCCGGAGATGGAAAACCCGACCATCGTGGTGATCACCGACCGCAACGATCTCGACGACCAGCTCTTCGGCACGTTCGCGCGCTGCGGCGACCTGTTGCGGCAGGACCCGCAGCAGGCGGACAGCCGCGAGCACCTGCGGCGGCTCCTCCAGGTGTCATCCGGCGGAATTGTCTTCACCACGGTGCAGAAATTCTTCCCGGAGGAGCCCGGCGGCAAACATCCGCCGTTGTCG